>JAUVRV010000205.1 GCA_030597435.1 Gemmatimonadales bacterium
GAAGGCGGTAGCCAACCATGGGGCTGATCTCACCATCAACTCCGCCAGTACCGACTTCAAGTCGCTGAAGCAGCAAGTGAAGGCTCAGGCAAAGGATTGGAGCTGTGCCTCCCACAGCTGGAAGATCTTCGAGGGCTCCGGTCAGGTTGGGGGGCAGGAAACCGCTTACGGTCTTCTCACGTTCGCCTCGACCCTGATGGTGGTTGGCTTCACTCTGGCCAAGACCGAGGTCCGGTTGAGCAACCTGATGGCATTCGATGCCACGGTTCAAGGAACCTGGGGATGCAAACCCGAACTCTATCCCGAAGCTCTCAAATTAGTGACGGATGGGGAGGTCACTCTGAAACCGTTCATCCAGAGCTTCCCCATGAGCCAAGGACCAGATGTGATGCAGCAGGTGGCCGATCACAAGATCGACAAGCGGCCCATACTTGAACCAGACTGGTAGTGGTAACGGACTGAAGCACGTGTCCAATAACAGGAATGCACGAGGATAACCGTAATGCTAAATAGCCACACTCTCGTGGACGGCATCGAGTACAAGGAAATTCTTTACGAACTCCGTCCCGTTCACGATCCGGCAGGCAACGTTGTTGACGGTCTACACAACGCCTGGATAACCCTCAATAATCCCAAACAGTTCAATAGCTACACCACAGACGCGGTGAAAGAAGTCATTCTCGCGTTCCGCGAAGCTAGCATGGATCGACGCGTGGTCTGCTGCGTGTTCACCGCCGTAGGTGACAAGGCTTTCTGTACCGGCGGCAATACCAAGGAGTACGCCGAATACTATGCCGGTAACCCACCGGAGTACAAGCAGTACATGCGGCTGTTCAACGACATGATCGACTCCATCTTGCGCTGTGACAAACCCGTCATCAACCGTGTGAACGGGATGCGTATTGCCGGTGGCCAGGAGATCGGTATGGCTTGCGACTTCACCGTCGCTGCCGACACTGCCCGGTTCGGGCAGGCCGGCCCCAAGCACGGGTCGGCTCCGGATGGCGGATCTACCGACTTCTTGCCCCTGTACGTCGGATTCTCACACGCCATGGAGAGTGGCGTCCTGTGCGAGATGTGGAGCGCTCACAAAGCTCGGTTCATCGGCCTGATCAACCAAATCGTTCCGGTGCTCAAGGTCGATGGTGAGTGGATCCCGAACCCGATGGTCGTGACTGAGAAGTTTCTGGATGGCTTCGGCAACATTGTCTACGGTGACTTCAAGTCCGGTGTCGAAAAGCAAGTCGCCAGGGGTGTGTTGGCAAAGGCGGAGACCGATCTGAGCGAGCTCGCCGAGGCCGTGGATGTGCTGTGCACCCAGATTCTGATGTTGATGCCTGACTGTGTCTCCAAGACCATCAACGGTCTGCGCAAGCACAAGCAATGGCACTGGGACAACACCAACGTCACCAATCGCGAGTGGCTGGCGCTCAACATGATGACCGAGGCCAAGGCTGGCTTCCGGGCGTTCAACGAAGGCCCGAAGGGCCGACGCGAAGTCGACTTCATCAAGCTGCGTCAGATGTTGGCCGAGGGACATCCGTGGGATGACGAACTAATTCGGGCGATATCGCCGCAGTACCAGTGACGGAATAGCCGTCAGCAGGCCAGGCCTGAAACAGATCTAAACCAAGCGCGTCACCATAGAGTCGGGTGATGTGAAGCTACAGGGAGAAGGTAGCCATGGACCTAGGCTTAAAGGGAAAGAACGCCATCGTGACCGGTGGCAGTCTCGGCATCGGATCGGCGATAGCTGTTGGCTTTGCCGACGAAGGCTCCAACGTAGCCATCAATTACCGCCGCCACGACACCGAGGCAAAGAAGGTCGTCGCAGAGATCGAGAAGCTGGGATGCAAGGGGCTGGCAGTCAAAGCAGATGTCGCTAGCTACGATGATGCCCAGAACATGGTGCAGAGGGTAGTCGAGGAATTCGGCAGTCTGGACATCATGATCTGCAACGCTGGTATCAACTGGGATGGCGTGATCTGGAAGATGACGGAAGAGCAGTGGGACACCGTCATCAATGTCAACCTCAAAGGTTACTTCAACTATAACAAAGCCGCCGCACTGGTCTTCAAGGATCAGAAAGGCGGCAAGATCGGGAACATCTCTTCAATCAACGGCATGCGCGGCAAGTTTGCACAGACAAACTACGCCGCTTCCAAGGGCGGCGAGATTGCCATGAGCAAATCATTGGCCAGGGAGCTTGGCAAGTTCAATGTGAATGTGAATGTCGTAGCCCCCGGGATGGTCATGACAGAGATGGCCCATGCAATCCCGCCGGAGTTCCTCACCAAGGCTATGGATGAGACTGCCGTAGGCCGCTTCGCGACGCCGGAAGAATGCGCCGACGTCGTGGTGTTCCTCTGCTCTGACAGGGCAAGGCACATCACTGGTGAGGTGATCAAGGTCGACGGTGGCCAGTACATGTAGACAAGAAAAGCGAGATCGCAATGACAAGAGTAGGGATAATCGGTATCGGCCACGGTGTTTTCGGACGGCGTAGCGATGCCACAGTTCAGGAGTTGGCGTTTGAGGTTTTCAGGCAGGCGGTGGAGGACGCGGGCATCGAACGGAAAGACATTGATGCCTCGGTGATCGGCTCCGTTCCGGAGTACCACAAGCAGCGCTCACTGGCGGGAGTGATCCAGGAATACCTGGGTCTCTATCCGAAACCTACCTGGCTCACCGAGGTGGCCTGCGCTTCAGGAAGTGCCGCGTTGCGAACTGCGTGGATGGCGATCAAGGCAGGCGTGCACGACATCGTGTTGGTGATGGGTTGTCAGAAGATGACCGAACTATCGACGCCGGAGATTCTGGCGCTGATGGGACGTGTGGGCGAAGTGCAATGGGAGTCGGGTTTCGGCACGACATTCCCTGCGTATTACGCGATGTTCGCCAAGCGTCACATGCACGAGTTCGGAACGACACGTGAGCACTTGTTGGACGTCGCGGTGAAGAACCACTACTACGGTGCAAGGAATCCCAACGCCCTGTTCCAAAAAGAAATCACAGTAGAGAAAGCCATGGCGTCGGAGGATGTCGCTACTCCGTTCCAAGTATATGACTGTTGCGCTAATGCCGATGGGGCGGCTTGCGTGATCGTAGCCAACGAAGAGAAGGCCAAAGCGATATCCGACAAACCCATTTGGCTGGATGGGATGGCGTGCGCTACCGCAAGCATGTCGGTACTACGACGACCGCACCTGGTGGGACTGCCGAGCGCCGAGGAAGCTGGCAAGGCCGCCTACGAGATGGCAGGCATTGGGCCGGACGATGTCAAAGTGGCGGACGTCCATGACTGTTTCACGATCGCCGAAATCATGGCCTATGAAGACCTAGGATTCTGTAAGAAGGGTGAAGGTGGACCGTTCGTCGCCGATCGCCAGACCTATGTCGGTGGCAAAGTGGCCGTGAACGTGGATGGTGGGTTGAAGGCAAAGGGGCACCCGATTGGTGCCACTGGGCTTTCGATGACCTATGAGATAGCAAAACAACTGCGCGGCGAGGCAGGTGAGCGCCAGGTCCCGGATGCCGACATAGGTCTGACACACAACGTCGGTGGGATTGGGCAATACTGCTTCGTCCAAGTAATGAAAAGGGATTGATCATGTTCAAGTGGTTTGGAAAGGTAAACTACACGCCATACACGAAAGTCAACGACTTCGCACAGTACTTGAAGGACGGTCGCCTCATGGGAACGCGCTGCAAGAAATGCCAGGCAACGTCATTCCCACCCCGAGCGGACTGCGAAGAGTGTATGAGCGACGAGTTCGAGTTCATTGAGATGAGCGGTAAGGCTCAGCTCCACACGTTCACTAAGATCGTAGCCGCGCCCACCGGGTTCGAAGACGTAGCACCCTACATAGTAGGAGTAGTTGATCTCGCCGAAGCAGGCCGTGCGGTTGCGTGGTTCGGTGAGACAATAGACGAAGACGAGATCGAGATTGGAATGGATCTGCAGATAGTGCCCCAAATCTTCGACGAGCTGGAAGACATCAAGGTCTATTACAGTTTCGAGAAACCGGGAACGACGTGGGTGAAGACCGACTCTAGTTGAGAGCCTGGGGAGCCGGGACACGGAGGTAACGGCACGTGACAACGACGACATCAGTCAACGCAGGTATCGGTGAGATAGTCCTCAACAACCCCCCGTTGAACATCTTGACACGGGATGTGATGCGGCAGCTGAGGGAGGATCTGGCAAAGCTCCGTGATGAGAGTTCACTGCGAGTGTTGATTCTCAGGTCCGAGGGTAAGCACTTCTCGGCTGGTGCAGATGTTGGTGAGCACCTGCCTCCGGAGTACGAAGCGATGATACCGGAGTTCATCGAGACCATCGGCGCCATTGATTCTTTCCCGCTGCCCGTGGTAGCTGCGGTGCGTGGCCGCTGCTTGGGTGGGGGATTCGAATTGATTCAGCCTGCGGATTTCGTAGTGGCGAGTGAGAACGCCCAGTTGGGACAACCAGAGATTATGCTGGGTGTGCTGCCACCGGCGGCGTGCGCGCTGCTACCTGAGATCTGTGGCCCTAGTGTCGCCGCTGAGATCGTGCTCACTGGTGACGCAATCGATGCACGGCAGGCCGCGGAGTACGGCATTGTATGGAAGGTAGTAGCGGACGATCAAGTCGAAGCTGCAGCACTCGAACTCGCCAACCGTATGGCCCGGCATAGTGCGGCGGCTCTGCGGAACGCCAAGAAAGCACTGCGGGAAGGGTCCGCACCGGCGCGTGCCAGCGCACTTCATAAGGCCGGCCGGATCTACGTCGATGAGCTGATGAAGACTCGTGACGCTCTCGAAGGCCTCAAGGCCTTCACAGAGAAACGCAAGGTGGAATGGAAGCACGAATGAGCAGAGACGCCATTTTCACGGAGTGGCACGACCAGCCATTGGAAGAGATTCTCTACGAGTGCCGGGAGTTGGTCGAGGACACGGAGTTCCCAACTGTGAGCCGGTGGCGGGAAGCCGGTGGCAAAGTCCTGGGTCATTTCCAGGTGTACTTTCCCGAAGAAATAGCCCATGCGGCCGGCATGTTGCCCTTCAAGGTACGAGGTGCAGCGGTAGAGCCGACCCAGTCCGACTCACGATTTGGATCGTATCTCTGTTCAATTATCAAGACGTCTCTCGAGTTGGCTCTCACCGAGAGTGTAGTGCTCGATTTGTTCGTCACTCATCCGATTTGCGATGCGGCACGTAACCTTGCTGCTGTGTGGGGCCGTAACTTCTCCTATCCATGTCAGATACTCTACCTGCCGCAGAACGCAAACTCGGCGCACGCCGGCGAGTACCTCCGTCACGAGTATGATCGTCTCAAACGAAGCATAGAAGAAATCTCAGGCAAGCAAGTCACCGATGACGCACTGCGAAGCTCGTTAGAGGTGTTCAACGAGAACCGTGCCCTGATGCGCCAATTGTACTCGGTCAAACGCACGACACCGTGGATGATCGCAGCTGATGAGGCTTACGTGCTCATATCGCTCGCCGGTTTGATACCACGTGAGGAACACAACGATGTGCTACGCACTGTCTTGTCACTGCTCCCTGACAGAGAAGTCAAGCAGCAGGACAAGATTCGAGTGGTGTACGAGGGTGGGTTCTGTGAGCAGCCGCCACTTGACCTGATCCGCATGTTGGGCCGCTCGTGCTACGTGGTGGACGACGATCTGCTCATAGGCCTGCGCTGGATTGTGGAGGATATTCCGACGAGTGGAGATCCGCTCACGAACCTGGCCGTTGCGTACCTCGAGAAATCGTCCTACAGCCCGGTTCAACATGACCTGCGTAAGCCGAAAGAGAAGATGCTGTTACAGCGGTATGA
>JAUVRV010000146.1 GCA_030597435.1 Gemmatimonadales bacterium
AGTAGTAGGGTGGTGGCGCAGGAGGGGCAGATGAAGCCTCAAGCCCATGAGAGGCCCTCTCTACTTCCCTCTGAGACCTGGCAGGTATCCCCACATGGTCTCATCTTTCGAGCTTGTTACGAGTGCGTGCCACTCGCAAGCCAAAACCTACGCATTCAAACGTCACGCGATTTACATCTGAGGAGAGTGTCATGATTGGAACCAGGACTCGCTTCACATCGAGCCATATCCGGTCACGCTTGGTTGCCAAGCTGATGACCGTGATTGTCACGCTATCGCTGGCCGCCCTTGCGAGCCCGGCCACGGGCATCGCCCAGGGTAGCCGCGGCCAATCGCAGGACTCACTGCCATCGATCGCCGAGAAGACCTCCGGCATGGAGCGAATCGCCGGGTTCTTCCCGCTCTATTGGGATGCCGACGCCGGACAGCTGTGGATGGAGATAGACCGGATGGACACCGAGGTCCTGCACATCACCGGGACAGGTGCGGGGCTCGGCTCCAATGATATCGGCATCGACCGAGGGCAACTCGCGGGCTCGCGCATCGTGAAGTTCGAGCGAGTCGGCCGCAAGATCTTCATGGTGCAACCCAACTACCGCTTCCGTTCCAGTAGCGAAAACCCTGCCGAAGTGCGGGCCGTGACCGACGCCTTCGCCCGATCGATCCTGTGGGACTTCGCGGTAGCGGCGGAGACCGACGGGCGAGTGTTGGTTGACATGAACGGGTTCCTGCTGCGCGATGCAACCGGCCTAACGCAACGCCTGCGACCGGGAACCTACCGATTCGACGCGGGGCGCAGTTCGATCTACATGCCCATGACCAAGGGATTTCCCAAGAACACCGAGATGGAAGCGGAACTTACATTCACTCGCCAGCCGGGCGGTGGTGGTGGTGGTGGTGGGTTTGGCGGAGGCGCGTTGGAGGGGGTGGGAAGCGTGGCAGCCTCGGGGGAGGCAGCCAGCCTACGCGTTCATCAGTCCTTTGTTGAGCTACCGGATGACGATTACGAACCGCGTCCGTTCGACCCGCGTTCCGGTTACGGGGCAACAACATACCAGGACTACTCCGTGCCGCTCGGTGTGCCGCTGACCAAGCGGTTCATCAGGAGACATCGGTTGCAGAAGGTGGATCCGTCGGCGGCAGTCAGCGATCCTGTCGAGCCCATAGTTTACTACCTGGATCCCGGCGTGCCCGAACCGATCCGCTCGGCACTGCTCGAGGGAGCGGGATGGTGGAACCAGGCGTTTGAGGCGGCGGGCTATCGCGACGCCTTCCGGGTCGAGATCAGGCCGGACAGCATCAGCCCCTTGGATGTCCGTTATAACGTGATCAACTGGGCGCACCGCTCCACCAGAGGTTGGAGCTATGGCGGGTCGGTCACGGACCCCCGAACCGGCGAGATCATCAAGGGCTCGGTCACGCTGGGTTCGCTGCGCATCCGGCAGGATTACATGATAGCAGAGGGTCTGCTGGCTCCCTACGAGAACGGTGACGAGACACCGCCCGAACTAGCCGAGTGGGCACTGGCACGCATTCGCCAGCTCGGCGCCCATGAGGTGGGACACACGATCGGCCTGGGTCACAACTACTACGACAGCGAGGTGGGTCGGATATCCGTGATGGATTACCCTCACCCGCTGATCACACTGAACAGTGACGGGTCATTCGACTTCTCCGCCGTCTACGACGTCGGCATGGGCGAGTGGGACATAGTCACAATCGCATACGGCTATCAGGACTTCCCGGCGGGCACCAACGAGGCGGCAGAACTCCAGGCCATTATCGATGAAGCCTGGGATCAAGACGTCCTGTACCTCTCCAATCAGGACATGTCTGCCCACCCGCGTGTTGACCAATGGTCCAACGGAACCGACGCAGCCGCCGAGCTGAACCGAATGATGGAGGTGAGGAGTGTGGCGTTGTCACGGTTCGGTGAGAACGTCATCAAGCGAGGCATGCCGCTCGCCACTATGGAGGAGGTGCTGGTTCCTCTCTACATGCATCACCGCTTTCAGGTAACGGCGGCCGCATCTGCGCTGGGGGGCATCTACTACATCTATGCCATGCGGGGCGACGGCCGTGTTCCGGTACGACCCGTTCCGGCCAACGAGCAACAGGCCGCTCTCGACGCACTCTTGGGCACACTCGATCCGTCGGTACTGGTGCTGCCTTCATCCGTACTGGAGATGCTACCACCGCGTCCTTCGGGCTACGGTCGCACCCGGGAGCTGTTTCCACGCTACACCGGATCCATGTTCGACGCGATAACGCCAGCCGTCGTGTCGGCAGATCATACGGTCTCCAGTATTCTCCAAGCGCAGCGGGCCGCCCGAATGGTCGAACAGCATGCACTCGATCCCACACTACCGGGCCTGGACGCCATAATCGACGCGCTCGTTGCCACGACGTTCGACGTCACTCCTCAGAACTCGTACGAGGCCGAGGTAAGCCGATCGGTTCAGCGCGTGGTCGTGGATCAACTGATGGCATTGGCGGGTGGCGCCGCGATGCCCCAGGTCAGAGCGATCGCATCGGCACAGCTCGAGCGGATGCGACTGATGTTCGCCGGCTCAACCGGCGATGTCGGTCCGGAAGCAGCTCACCGGGCACTGCTGGCCCGAGACATCACCCGGTTCCTCGAGCGGCCCGCCGGTGAGTTCAGCCAACCCTCGACCATGACCGCACCGCCGGGTGCTCCCATCGGCGATCCCGCACTCGAGTGGCTCGGCAAGTTGGATCCAGGGTGTTGGTGGTTGGACGGATGGTGGCGGTAGAGCCTGCCCCTTCTGCCCCCACTGCCCCCTCTCACGGGGGGACAGTGGGGAGGGCGGAAGAGAGGCGCCGGGCAGATTCGAACTGCCGAATAGAGGTTTTGCAGACCTCCGCCTTACCACTTGGCTACGGCGCCTAGGGATGGTAAAACTCGCCAGCTGGCGGTGTTTCCTCAAGGCACGGATATGGAATCTCCCGACACCATCTCGCTGTCTAGCACCTCTCTGATCTTCGATAGCAGCGCCGCCACGGTCCACGGCTTGTGGATGAACGGTAGGGCCGGATCGATCGCCCCGGTCTGGCGCAAGTCTCGATCTGTGTAGCCACTCGTGAACAGGATCTTTGGCTGACCGCCACTCTGGAGTAGCGCCTCGTAGAACTTCGCCCCACCCAATCGCGGCATCACGACATCGGATATCACCAAGTCGATATCGTCCCGGTGGTCCGGGTAGAGCTTGAGCGCTTCCACACCGTCCGCAGCCAGCAGAACCTTGTACCCATGCTTCTCCAATATGCGCATGGTAGCCCTCCGGATCGGTTCCTCGTCCTCCACTACCAGGATCGTCTCAGATCCGCCACTCATGCTTCCGGGAGGTGTAGGTCGTGCGACACCGACCGCACCTTCCTCAAGCAGCGGCAGGTGCGGCAGGTATAGATTCACAACAGTCCCCTTGCCCTTCTCGCTATACACGTCCACGACTCCACCGTGCTGCTTCACCAAACCATAGACCATCGACAAACCGAGTCCAGTACCCAGGTCAGGCGGCTTCGTCGTAAAGAACGGCTCAAAGACCCTTTCCCTCGTCTCCTCGTCCATACCGATCCCGGAATCGCTCACCGAGATGCACACGTAGTCGCCCGGAGTGGTCCAGGGGTGGGTCGCACAATACTCTTCATCCAATTCCCGAGGATGAACCGATATGCTGAGCTTGCCTCCGTCAACCATCGCATCTCTTGCATTGGTCACGAGGTTGAGGAGAATCTGTTCCAGAGCACCAGTGTCGGCCCGTACGGTTCCGGACTTGGGATCTGTTATGAGGTGTATCTCGATGGACTCGGGAACGACACGCCGCAGCATCACCGAGAGGTCGGCTACCATTCTCACCACATCCACCGGCTGTATTTCCAGGTGACTCCGGCGGCTGAACCCCAGCAGTTTTTTGATCAGCACAGTGCCTCTTCGTACTGCGGCCTGGGTATCTTCGACGTCCTGCCTCAACTCTGCCTCGTGTTCTGCTAGCGAGCCACTCATCAACTCCAAGTTGGTGGTTACCACGGTCAACATGTTGTTTAGGTCGTGTGCGATACCGCCAGTGAGTTCGCCGACGGCTTGCATCTTCTGCGCCTGCCGCAGCTCTGCCTCCAACACCCTCCTCTCAGTGATGTTCTCAGCAAATATCTCGAGCCCATCGATATCACCGGAGTCGTCAAAGACCGGGTGACCACTCAGTCGCACAAGAATCCGATCACCGTCACGCTTGTACCACTCTACTTCCATACCTTCAATTCGTTGGCCCCTGCGCGCCAGGTCTACCAAACGCTCCCGGTCGGCCGGGTTCCAATGTTGGACCCCGGCACGGTCTGCAACCAGTAGTTCGGACTCCGTTTCATAACCCAGCATGTGGGTCAGCGCAGGATTCACTGTGACAAACCTGCCGTCCAACGTTGACCGGTAAATCCCGTAGGTGGCGCGTTCAATCAGCTCTCGGTACTTGGCTTCTGACCGGCGTAGTTCTTGTTCGGCACGGGTCCGATCCGTGATGTCTCGGGCAACCGCAAAGAGGCCAACAACCCGGCTGCACTCGTCGCGATAGACCCCTTTGGTCGAGAGGTAGGTTCGCGTGATTCCCTGCGAACTCAGCTCCTCTTCAAACGTCTTGGTTTCACCTGCCGCCATGATCTCGTGGTCGGATTCCGTTATCTGCTTGGCAACATCCGGTGGGAACAGTTCCGCATCAGTTTTTCCCACGATCTCGGCAGCCGGCTTGCCCACTAGCTGCGCCGCCACCGAGTTGAGTAGCAGGTAGCGTCCCTCGCGGTCCTTCACGAACACGGCGTCCGTCGTACCGCCCACCACGGCGTGAAGCAGGTTGAGGCTGCGACGTACGGCTTCTTCCGCTCTTCGGCGCTCGGTGATGTCCTCGACCATAACGATGCCATAGAGCGGAGCACCATCTTCACCGCGTACCACCGAGGCAGTCTGGTTACCCCACATGACGCTGCCATCTTTTGTGAGATAGCGCTTTTCTACCTGGTGGCAGGGAAGGTCACCCTTGAGTGACTGGGAGAGCTGGTCGTCGGCATCCAGATCATCGGGGTGCGTCACCGACGAAAAGGACTGCCCCAGGAGTTCCTCTCGTGTGTACCCCAAGGTGCTGCAGAACGCATTGTTGACACCGACTAGCGTGAAATCCGTCCCGACCAGAGCCATGCCCAGCGTTCCCTCTTCAAACACCCGACGGAACCGTTGTTCGCTCTCGCGTAGCGCCTGCTCTGAATACTTTCTTTCTTGTGCGTAGCGTAGCGCCCTGACCAACCCGTTGGCGTCGACGTGTACTTTGATCAAACAGTCCTGCGCACCCTCTCTCATGGCGCGAGCAGCGGTTTCTTCATCGACCTGCTCTGCCATAACGACGACAGGAACCTGCGGCGCGCATTCTCGGATCGCGGCCAGTGCGTCCAGGCCATCGCGGCTCAGATCTGCAAGCCCCAGGATCGCCAGGTCGATTCCATTGCCGCGCAGCCGCTCCAATCCGGCCTCGATGTTATCGACCCACTCAACCGCAAACCTGTCACCGCCACCGGATTCAATCAGCCCACACAGCTCACGTGCATCGTCAGCGTCGGCCTCGACGAGGAGAATCCTGGTCTCAACCTGGCGTATCATATCTGAGGAGCGGACGGATGCATGAATGATCTTTGAGCGGATGGTTTCAGTGACACACGTACGGACTTCGACGGCCCTATACAGATAAGATGTTTAACGCTTTGCTATGTGGCAAGGAAGATGGAGGACACTACATTGAATTGTGAAGAATGAACTGAGTGCCGCAGAGAGGTTGCAGGTAGCAACTAGTGCGGGTGTGCTATGGCGGTGATTTCTCGGGACCGTGCGGATGATTCCTCGAGAGACCTCTACGCTAGACGGACTCGCGGGCCGTGTCCTTTCCGCTAGCCAGCTCCTCCACTACTTCAGCCACTCTGGGGAACTCGGTTGTCTTGTCAAAGAAGTAACGGGCTCCCAACTGCATACATCTCTGACGGTAGGCCACGTAGGGATAGTTAGTCAGCACTATGATGATCGGCATATAGCTGTCGCACTTGAGATCCTCCAGCAAGCCGATACCGCTGCGGTTTTCCATCCTCACGTCGAGGATCACAACATCCGGCTGCACCGCTCTAATCAGGTCCAAGCCCTCGACAGCGTCAGAGGCTTCACCAGCGAGCTTGACGCCCTTGATCTGCATCAACATGCTGACCAAACGCCGGCGGATTACCGCCGAGTCGTCGATTACCGCGAGCGTAACGGATCTGCTCGCACTGGAGTTCGATTCAGATGTATTCATCTCAGTTGCACCCAATGGATCAACGGTTGTGCGAATGTGAACCCTCAACGTAGTCGCGGAAAACTCTGGTGGTATCGGCAGGTTGCGGTGCCACGGGTAGGATCGTCGCGCAGGCGCATGTAGGACGGAGGACTACAGGTAGGATTTGATGGATACGGCTCGAGACGCTGGAGATTGGGTACTGACTACTCCACTAGGTCGTTTTCCACCACATATCTGATCAACTCCGCGCCGCTCTGCAGGCCCATCTTGGAGCAAACTCGGGTTCTGTAGGTACTCACCGTCTTTGGGCTCAGTCCAAGTTCGCTCGAGACCTCGGCAACCGTTTTCCCAGCACCGAGTTTGCAGAGAACCTGGTATTCACGTTCCGAGAGATGTTGATGGGGCTGTGTCACCCGATCTGCTTGGAGGTCCATGGCGAGAC
>JAUVRV010000364.1 GCA_030597435.1 Gemmatimonadales bacterium
ACCAATACATGTACTTCCACTTCCACTGCGACGATCAGGGCTACGATCTCTTGGCCGGCCTGTTCAAGAGAACGGCAATCGAGGAGATGCTGCACGTCGAACGGGCTGCCGAGCGGATCCTCTTCCTCAATGGTGATATCGAGATGAAGACGGCGGAAGCGGTGAAGCCGATCCAGGACGTACGCAAGATGCTCGAACACGCGGCAGGCATGGAGAAGCAGAGCGCCAAGGATTACAACAAGTGGGCCAACGAGAGCGGGGCCAATGCGGACTCAGTCACCAAGCGCTTGTTCGAAGATCTCGTAGGCGATGAAGAGCGTCACTACGACCAGTACTCCACCGAGATGGATAACATGGAAAAGTTCGGTGAGCGTTATCTCGCGCTACAGTCGATTGAGCGGAGTAGGTCTATTTCATCGCAGCCGATGGGCTAGAGCGATCGGCGGGTGCGGTCAAGATCGCAAATCCTACGGGGTGACCACCCTCACCCCGTCCGGCACCTCGAACCTCAGCTCGGCCTCGGGGATGGGTTGGTTGATGCGCAGCTGCTCGAACACCAACGTCCGTCGTTGACCGGACACCTCCCGCACGGCCACACGTAGCACCAGGCCGGTCTCCCGCGATATGGCGATTTCTGCTTGTCGGAATGGGAGGTCGGCCGTCCTGGGCAGGAGACGAACCACATCCACGGTCTCCCCGCCGAGCGTCTCCTCGCCCACGTAACCCACACGGTAGTGTTCCAGCGGTCGATCGACGAACTGCGCCAGGAGGTTGGGGCTCGCCGCACCCCGTTTCGGGATCGGTTGTCTGATCACCTGACCCGGCACCGCCTCCGGCGCATAGGCCCACAGCCATGTCCCATCGGCGACGATCCGGTCGCTCGGCGGATCGCTGAACCGCATGGCGAACTTGCTCGGCGGCGCCAGGTAGATCGTGCCGCGGGAGACTTCGGGGCCACCCAACATCGGGTTCACGATGGTCTGGGTGAACTCGGCCGTGAGTGTCTCCAGTGTGTGGTACGTCTGCTCCGCCCGCTCGAGTGCACTGACAGCGCCTTGCGCGTTCAGCGGCGATGCAGCCAACAGCAGAGAAAGCGCTGTGAATCTCACGTGGTCACCTGCGACGGAAGTGGCGCTGCGATCGCGCGGTCGCTTGCCTCGGCGATCAGCCGGGCCTGGCGCATGAGATCCTCGAACTGCTCGGGGTACAGGCTCTGAGCGCCGTCCGATAGGGCGGTGTCGGGCGTCGGATGAACTTCCACGATTATCCCGTCCGCTCCGGCCGCCACGGCCGCCCGTGCCATCGGGATGACCTTGTCGCGTCGGCCCGTGGCGTGGCTCGGGTCGGCGATGATCGGCAAGTGCGACAGCGAGTGGACCACAGGTATGGCGGCGAGGTCGAATACGTTGCGCGTGGCGTTGTCGAATCCCCTTATGCCGCGTTCGCAGAGAATGATCTGTTCGTTGCCGGAGGCCAGTATGTACTCCGCTGAGAGCAGCAGCTCGTTGATCGTGGCCGCCAATCCGCGCTTGAGCAGAACCGGTTTGTTGATCTTCCCCGCTCGCTTGAGCAGCGAGTAGTTCTGCATGCTTCTGGCGCCGATCTGGATGATGTCGGCGTAGTCTGCTACCGCATCGATGCACTCGGTGTCGATCGCCTCGGTCACGATGAGCAGTCCGGTTTCTTCTCGTGCCTTGGCCAGCAGTTTCAGGCCTTCGATGCCGAGTCCTTGGAACGAATACGGTGAGGAGCGCGGTTTGAACGCACCACCTCTCAAGACAGATGCGCCCGCGTCACGGACCAGTCGTGCCGTGGTCAGAAGCTGTGATTCGGACTCGACCGAACAAGGCCCTGCCATCACCACGACATCATTACCGCCGACCGCCAAGCCATCGGCTAGCCGAACTACGGTTGGCTCGTCGCGCCACTCACGTGAGACCTGCTTGTAGGGTTGGGTGACGTGGATGATCTCTTTGACGCCGGGTAGAGCCGCCAGCCGGGAAGCGTCCACCCGGCCATCATTGCCCACCAGGCCCACTGCGGTCCGTTGTGCGCCAGGCATGGGACGGGCCTCGTAACCCAGCGACTCTATCGTATCCACGACGCGCTGCACCTCATCCGCGGCAGCGGCGTGCTGCATGACTATCAGCATCGTCTCCCTACTTTGGACTACTCTCTACGTGAAATCGGGCCCCATCGTGTGCCACCTCGACTGCGGCACCGAAGGCCCGAGCTGCAACGACGCCAGGATCAGAATCGCCGAACACCGGGTAGAAATGCGTTAAAACGAGCTTCTGTGCTCCAGCGATTCGTGCCAACTCACCGGCGCTCGAGGGGGTTAAATGTACGTCGATCCCACGGTCATCCGGTAGTGAACACTCGGCCAACATGAGGTCACACCCCCGCGCCCACTCCGCCAGCTCGGTACTCGGGCCCGTATCACCCGTGTACACCAGAAACGCGTTATTGTCCCGAACGGAGTACGCCACACTGTGTTCGGTGTGCGGCGTCTTGCAGGCTGCGAGCGTAACGCCGTCCTCCAGGTCCAGTGTGGACCCGGGCGCGATCTCGGTGACAGTGAGAGGGTAGCCAGGCTCCAAGACCCAATCGCTCAACGCACCTGTGAGCGCGGTCAACCGGGCCTTCAAGTCAACCGGGCCTATGAGTTCCAGCGGTTCTGACCTGGCAGGCTCTATGCCCCATCGCAGGGCGAACAGAAGTGCCGGTAGCTCGCCCCAGTGATCCATGTGGAAGTGCGTCAATGCCACGTGGGTTATCTCGGACCAGGGGATACCGAGCGACGCTGCGCGATGCAGTGTGCCGGCACCGCAATCGAGCAACAGCCGAGTATTGCCCGTAGTAACCAAATGGGCCGGTGCCGTTCTGTCCGCCGTGGGAGCGGCCGTTCCGCTCCCGATAACCACCAGTTCCATCAGAACTCGGACCCCATGTAGACGATTCGTTTGAGGAATGTCCTGGCCGATGCCACCAGTCGCACCAGGTAGATGCCGCGCGGAACATGTCTGCCGTTCCGGTCGGTGCCGTCCCACTGCAGCCGGGGGTCGCACGCACCGGCTTGATCGGTCTGACCCCGGCCATATCGGCCGGCTTCCATTACGGTTTCGAATTCGGTTCCCGGCACGATGTTCCGCACCACGTGCCCCCGAACATCGAGAATGTCGAGCTTCACCTCACCGGTCTCTGCCAGGTCGAACCAGATGCACGTGCTCGATGCCCCGGTCGATCTATTGGGGAACGGATTCGGGAAGTTCTGGAACAGCAACGTAGCCGTCGGAATCGACTCGTCGACGACCACAAAGGTGCCTTCGCTTTCCGTTACTGCACTGTCGTTCTCCAGCCGCGATACGATACGCCACTTGTAGGGTGTGTTGAGATCGAGATCCTCTGTTGCGGCGTATTCGGTCTCCTCGAGTTCCGTTGCCTCGAGCGCCGGAAACTGATTGTCGACCCGGAACACGGTCAGATCGTATGTGAAGGGTCCGGGCGGAGTCACCACATCCGGCGAGGTCCACTCGAAAGTTGGCCGGCGGTCTCGCACGGCGGATCCCTGAGGATCGTTGAAAGTGATGAGTGTTGCCCAGTCCGGGGCCACGAACTCGGTTTCGGGTGGCGCCGTCA
>JAUVRV010000390.1 GCA_030597435.1 Gemmatimonadales bacterium
AGGAGCGGATCTCTGCTGATTGGCTTCGCCTTAAAAGGAATGACCGCGATGCCGGATGACATCGAGGTCTCGGGCAAGCGCATCCGCGTTCATCAGCTTGTTTCCGCGAACATCCGCGGACCTAATACCCCGCCAGGGACTCGACGCGGAGGTGAGACAAGATCGCGCAAGCGATTGAGTCGAAACGAGCGCACGAGTGAGCGCACGCCTGCGCTCGGTCGTGAACCCCATCGCGAGGTGCGGGGTTGTCGTGCTGGGAAGAGCGGACCGAGGCGCGCAGCGCCGCAGGGCAACCTACGGACTAAGAGTCAGTTGTGTCACGGTCTTTTCGTGGGTGACACCTGCGTGACTCTGGTGGTCTCAGCAGGTCATTAGCGGTCACGTACGGTCAGGGACCTCAAAGAAGCACTGTCTGAGTTGGTCAACGAGGGCGGTCTAAACCCACTAGTGGTGGAGAAGATCATGCTGCGCGCTCGCCGTGATTGGCCGCTTCGGTGAGCCCGGTCAGTCCTGGAGCAGCAGTGCTTCCTGTTTCACCTTGGTCTCCCACTCCCTGATTCACCGCGGTGCAGATCGCAGGCACTACGTCACGCACGGTCACCGCTCGAACCAGAATGCATGCAGGATTAGCCTATCGTGACCGCACCTCCCCCGGCATCGGTTGACACACCGTCCACGGTCGAGCCCGCGATGCGCCAACACTCCGCCATAATCTCGACTCGGTCTCCGGTATGACTGTGAAAGGTCCCCTGGCCTATCTCGACCTTGCCTTGCCCAACGACTCGCGCTTCCAGAGTTACCTGACCGGTTCTCGTATCGATCAGCTTCAAGCCCTTCGGGTTGCTCCCGAACTCAAACTGCCCATTGTCGTTGAACGTCCACTCGTTCCGCCACAACCCGGCGGTGTGCTTTCCGCCTGCGTTGTACAGGTTCATTGTAAGTAGTAGCTGACCGCTCCATTCTCCCCATTCCAGGATAATCTGCTGCTTTCCTTGTACATTGAGGATACCGCTGGTGTTACAGATGATGATCGAACCGATTCTCAACTCCATGCGACCTCGCTACCTGGTCGGGGCATTCAGGGAACCTTCGAGTTGCCCGCTCATTGTTCTCGCGCTGGGTCCGCAGCCATGCAGTGGAATCTAGACAGTGTCGAGTGCATCGACTACGCTGGCCGTACGATCCATCCGGTTTGGGGTAACAGGGCCTTGGGCGTAGCTCTTGTCGGACGGGAGACCGATGGCCAAGCGTGATCTGCGAAGGCGGCTCGTGGGCTACCACGCGGAGGGTGGCGGAGAACTCGCGAGTCGGGACGTGAACCTGAGCGCACACTGCGAGCGGTGCGGTGGCAGGCTGGACATGCGCACCTTACCTATGACCAGCCAGATCGTCGAGGAGTGCCGACGCTGCGGCACGAGCCAGCTGGTGCGACGGTTTGTGCCGGTGGACGACGAGACGGGGAAACAGCCGCCGAGTGGACCCACCACCTAGGCTGGCCACACCGGTCGCCGAGTGGTCGATATTGGCTGGGTCAAGTAGCGCCCGCAGAGTCCGCGCACGCTCTGCTGACCATCTTCCAAACACTGCTCGAACCGGACGCCGTGATTACGGACCGGAGACGTCAGAGCTGCAAAGACATCGTGGCCAGGAAGCTGAGGTGATCGGCTGCGCTTTGAGAGGTGCGACATTCGACGAGTGGAGGACAGGATGAACATCTACGTAGGTAATCTGTCAGGCGATGCGACGGCCGAGGGCTTGCAGCATACTTTTGAAGCGTTCGGGCAGGTTTCAGCTGCCAGAGTCATCGCGGACAAGGTCACTGGCGTGTCGAGAGGGTTTGGATTCGTGGAGATGCCAGCAACGGCTGAAGCACAGTCCGCTATCGACGGCCTCAACGGCAAAGAGTTCATGGGACAAGCGCTCACCGTTAATGAGGCTCGCCCTCGCCGAACGTAGATCACCGGCAGTGACCGGAGCTTCGGGCCAGACTGATCAACGAACCCTAGTGCCTCGGATGCGGCACCACGTCGCCCGAACGAATGCGTCTGCAGTAGGCTCTCGACAGGCCGGTCGCCTGCGCAAGCTCGGCTAGTGTGAATCGGTGAAGTCGAGGTGGGACCTGTTCTCTTCATGTTGTAGTCGTCAAGACCCCTCCCCCTCCATTCCTGCCCTGAGGAGAGGCGACTAGGGGGTACGGGGGCGAAACGAGCGCCGCAGCGGGGACATGGACCAGGCGCAGTCCACAACTGAGCGGGATGAGACTCAGGGCATTGCAGATCGAGGGCAGTCGGGTCAGAAGCTCATGGCCTCAATACGTCCCCAAACCACAACAAGAACATCACCACACCACCGCTCGGTTACAGGCATATTGCGTATAATCCAAATCCCTTCATGTGGTGAATTGGGATGAGATTACATAGAATGGCACGCAGCGTTCGGGGACGGCCCTTGCAGTCTTGTACTGGTTGGCCGCCAAGGATAGTGCGTTGAGTTTCTGCGAAGAGACTCTAACGGCAGAGAGCGCGAGAGCAATAATTACTTCCACCTATTCGGAGTTTCGCGGTGCGCGTGTGGAGCTACTGGATGAAGGGTGGGATTTTCGCGTCTTTGAGGTTGATGCGAAGTGGTTGTTTCGCTTCCCAAAACGGGAGGCCAGCGTAGCCAAGTTGAACAGGGAACACAAGCTCCTTTCTGGTCTTGGAGAGTGGGTGTCACTACCAGTTCCCAACTACGAGTACTTCCATGAATCGCGTGAAAGCTCAAGTCGGATATTTGCCGGATACAGGAAGATGCCCGGTATACCTGGTGATATCTCGAAGGCGGTTGATCGGCATAGGGTTGCGCGACAGCTAGGAGTATTCCTCGAAAGACTGCACACTTATCCCGTTGACAAAGCCAGGGAAGCGGGCGTACTCGAAGAGCGCAACCTGCTTGCGCACTGGCGGGATAAATCCCGCGAACAGTTAAGAAGGCTGGTTGGTCCAACTGTGAATCGGGGCCTCTTGCGTCGCTACCTTGAGAACGATGCTCCGTCAACTTTCGATGGGGCGCCGAGTCTGGTCCACAATGATCTGTGGGCAGGACACATTCTAGTTGACACTCGTTCGGGAGGGGTGAGTGGGATTATTGATTGGGGCGACACCATTATAGGTGACCCCGCAATAGACTTTGCCTGTCTGTATGCCTGGTATGGGGAAAGCTGGCTGGAAGACGTTCTAACGCATTACACCAGAGAGTTGGACGCAGAGGTCGTTTCCCGGTCGCGCTATCTGGCGACATGCCTGGCCATTCATAACATCACGCTTGGTCGAGAT
>JAUVRV010000061.1 GCA_030597435.1 Gemmatimonadales bacterium
AACTGCAAGTCGAAGACCTGCGTCGGCGGGTCGATGAGGCTCCACCCCGTGTCGAGGTGTTCGACGTGGCCAGGGCGCAGCCTGCCGAGTTCGAGGAGATCGTCCCGCTCGATGCCGAGGTGCCAGCGTCCGCAGAAGTAGTGCAGCAGATTGAGGCGGAAGTGATCTACAAGGCGGGGATGACCATGGCCGACGTGGAACGTGCCGCTATCGACGCGGCGCTACGGGAGACGCGTGGCAACCGTCGACGCGCGGCCGAGAAGCTGGGAATTGGAGAGAGAACGCTTTATCGGAAGCTGAAAGACTACCAGATGGACTAGCTAACGTCCTGCTACCCGCCTTCGGGTATAGCGAAGTCCGCCCGTACTATATCTCCCGCGTCGAAGACAACCCCCGCCTTCCTCACAACAACACCGCTCGGACCGGCGCGCCTCACCTCGATTGTCCACCGGACATCTGGTGGCAGGTCGCAAAGCTTGAAGTGCCCAGCCCAATCTGTCATAGTCTCCGCTCGCTCCCTCGTCTCAGCATCTCGGTACACGAGTATTTGCGCTCCGGGAATTGGATCAAGCGAGACAGAATCACGAATGAAGCCAGTGACGATACCTCCTCGCCGGGGATCTCCACCAGGACAGATGTCGGACCACAGTTGTGTGAGCGACGGAATTACCAGGGTTACCTGTTCTGGGTGATCGATCGACAGGGTCACCTCCGCGAGTGGAGGGACATACCCAAGAGCGAACAGGATCTCGTGTCCGAAGGAAACACGGTACGTGTCCTCTGGTATCTTGTCGAATCGGAAGCGGCCGTTGCGATCCGTTCGGGCTTCGTATTCGGTGCTCACTAGTATGATTCTCGCACCCACTAGCGGCTGTGCCCTTCGAAGGTTGACGACCTCGCCAGTCAGAGTGGCGACACCGCTGCGAAGTACCGGGGTCCCGTCTAGTGTCTCGACAGCGGTTACCCAGCCACCGTCTTCTTCGATCGTTTTGAGGTATGTCTCCCTCAAGAAATCACTGTAGCCCTGTTGGCGAGTACCGAAGATGGGCATGCGAATCCACCAGCGTCTCACGATCCATAAGCCGTGTGGCAGCGCTTCAAACTCCACACGACCGCCGATTTTCTCCGACTGTAACGCTACCGGGACGTTGGTATACCGGTACTCCAGAAAACGCAACTCGGCCGTTTCGCGATCGAGCCATAACACTCCTGCGATGTCGGGTAACCGCCGATCCAATGTCGGTGTGAACGACAACCCGACGTATCCAGCTCGCTCCCCTGCTCCCTGAACGACGCCGAAACAGTGCTGACTTGCGAAGTCGTTGGACAACAGCACCTCTGCGTCGGGCCCGGAGAAGATCAGACCACGGTCATCGCTTTGCTGCACGTACCCGAGTACGCTCACGGAGTCTTGAGTCGAGAAAAACCCCCTCGGTTGGTATTCGGAGTACGTGGAGCGGCGGCCCTTCAGGACCTCGAGTGTGTTGGGGTCCAGCTCCCGCTCGTATAACACAACCTCGTACAGCAACATCTCCTGCTGTGCGGTCCAGGCCACGAAACTCAGTGCCTTGCGTGCCTCTTCCCACAGTGTCCCCGCCGCCATGCCTGCCTCGGGCGGGCCTTCGCACGTTCGTTCGTCCTCGATCACCACTGTTGGCAGTGTCACGAAGAGTGCCCGAATCGAAAAGAGTATCTCGATTTCCTGGCCGGCTTGGACCGTGAAAGCTGGTGTGATGGTGCTGCGTATGCCGATGACGGCGGATTGGAGTCTGTACGTGCCTGGTCCTGGGGCGTCCAGTTGAAATCGTCCCTGAGCATCGGTCAGTGTGCGACCGTGCTCGATCAGGTTGTCGCCCAGCAGGACGACGAACCCGGCGGCAATCGGCTGCTCGGTCATCCTGTCAAGCAGACGACCGCGCACCGTCTGCGCGGTGAGATTCGAAGCCGCCCCGATCAGGGTGAGGACTATGGCGAAGAGTGATGACCGAGGCCGCATCGTACCCATCCTAATGCCCCTCCAGTCCCACGCTGCTCGAGTGGGGAGGAGGGGACATAAGACTCACTATCTACCAATCATCCACAGTACTACAACGCCGCACTCCTCCGCTTCCTTGCCACTGTTGAACTGGTCAGGCAGGACTGACGGGTGGTTGTAGATCTCTATGGCTTCGATATCGGATGGCACGAACTTGCCATCGGGTCCGGAGCCACTGGCCTCATCGATCGGCCCCCACCAGGCTCCATTCACATACAACACCGGAACGCAATCCGCCGGTCCCTCACCCACGTGCGTCACGCCGGCTGTGGCCCGATCGGGTTTGATGCGGATCGTGTTGAAGCCGGCGCGACCGCCGCGTGCGATCTCCACCGAGTCCTGGGGGTCGACGACAACGTAAGGCATCGCGATAGTTGGCGGACGTCCAGTGTTGGCACTGGCCGGTAGCGGCACCACCGTTACTCCGGGCACGTACCGCAGCACCTCGGTGAACTGGTTGGCGCTGGCGTTTTCGATGTCCTCCCGTGTCAGGAAGATGCCCTTACCTTGCGACTGGCGAACGTCGAATCCGGGTGGCCCGGTAGCCGTGTTCGAGACCAGCAGTACGGTCATCTCGGCCGTAACGTTGCCCTCGATCTCGAACTCAGGGCTATCCTTCGCGTCGTACCCGGCGGCACCGACTCTAAGCACATACTTGCCCGCCTTGGGCGCTTGGATCACGAACGAACCGTCCGGCTCGCTCAAAGTGCCCCTCTGAATCGCGCCCCGGTTGTCTAGCAGCACCACGGATGCGTCTGCGATAGGTGCACCGCTGCCCATGTCCTTCACCAGACCTTGGATGGTCTGCGCGCCGAGCGGGAACGCAAACGCGCATGCCAGCAGCACGGTGAGCAAGGATATGGCTGGTCGGTTCACTGTGATGAGATGACGAATACGACGGAGATTATGGCGGACGGTGATTTGCATGGTTCCTCCAGCGTGGCCGCTTGAGGTCAAGATGGCGGTTGTGACGCCACCAGTCAACGAGTCATGCGAGCCTGGGAAGCGGTCTCCATTCCACCGGAACTCTGCGCGGCCTTCGGTGCTCCCGGTTTTCTGGTTACCCTCGCTTGGTCCACACAACCACAACACCACACAGGGCTGCCGTGGAGCTGAATCGGGGCGGCACCTGTGTGGGGGAGTATATCTCGATGCCCTCCAGGTCAGAGGGGAAGAGTTCGCGATCCGGACCACCATCCAGGTCAATCGATCCCCAGCTCACGTTATCGACCCATAGAACGGGCGGACAGTCTCCGCTGATCCGGACTACGTTCTTGAAGCGTACCGTGTAGCTGCTGCGCAGCGGTACGATCTTCACCATCGGTGCGTTGCGGAGCACGTCTGTGAAGCGGGATGATCCTTTCAATTCCATTTCTTCCCGAGTGATGAAGTGGCCGCGGCCCACCTTCTGACGCTCGTAGAAGCCCGCCAGTGGTCCTGGAGCAAACGGTTCCCGCTCCGCCTCAACCACGACCGGCGCCAACTCGGTGAAATCCCAGACCCGCAAGTCGAAAGTCAGTACCTGGCTCACGCGGGCCCTGAACTGAATGCCGTTCAGCGTGTTGTATCCGGCTACGTCCACCCTGCGCGAGTATATCCCCGGTGCTGGGGCGGTCAGCCTATAAGCGCCCTCAGAGTCAGTAATGGCCATCTTGGTGATACTACCCTCTTTGGTCACCAGAGCGACCGAAGCGAACTGTATCGGTTCGTCGGTCTTCTGGTCGACGACCGTTCCCTGAATGGTCTGTGCTCGGACGGGCAGCACCGCGCCGAGTGACAGAATGACGGCTACGCCCCAGGTGTAGCGACGGGGCAGGCGCGAGTGTATGTACCGTGTACGGGCGAGTCGAGTGATGCTGCGGCTCCTAGTGTTCATGACCGAATTGTAATCCAGCGGACCAGTACATAGAACCCACGTACCTGGCAAAGGTGCCACTCAAAGCTAGCCCTAGAGCCGGTTTTCGTCGTACATTCAAGCTGTGGCGCTCACATGTCGGTTCGCAATCGCAAGGTCCCGCCACGACCAGAGCCAATGGCCAATCTGGCCATAGAAACTGTTGTCCTGGGAATCCTGTTCTTTTGCGGCACAGATGTTACAGTGATTTCTTGAGTAAGGTGATGTAAGTCACTGAATTTCAGTGTGTTGACACGCTTTATGCTATTGACAGCTTCCTCCTTAGATCGCTATAGTAGGGGTCCGTTTTGGCCCTAAGGAAACTCGCGAGACACAAATCAGGCACCTCTTCCGGCCCGGCGGTATTTATTGCGGTTTGAAATAGACCCCGATAAGTGCGTGAGCTGTTTGGCCTGCGTGAGAGTGTGCGCGGCCAGGGCGATCTCCGTTGACGGTGACTCGGTCACGATTGAAGACGAAGTCTGTATCAGATCGGGTTCCTGCTTGCCGGAGTGTCCGCACGACGCCATCCGGGCCGTTGGGGACTCGGAACGTGCTGAGGAGCTTGCTGGAGGTGGTGAAGCCGTCCTTATCCTAGCCGTTGAGGCGGCGGTCCATTTCTATCCTTATACGCCGGAACAGGTGGTGAACGCCAGCTACAGGGCCGGATTCAGGGCTGTTCACCACGGTGTGCTGGGTGATGAGCTGGTGGCGGAGGAGTACGGGAGGCTGCTGGCTGACCCCAGTTGGGGCACGATGATTCGATCGACCTGCCCGGTGGTGATCGAGCGGATCCAGTTGGAGTACCCGGAGTTGGTGCCCTACTTGGCGCCTGTTCAGACGCCGCTGGCGGCTGAGGCCTCGTATCATCGGGCGTGGTATGGAGATCATGTCGGATTGGTGTATGCGGGCGTGTGCCTGGCAGAGAGCAGCCCACACGTGGATGCGGTTCTGACGCTGGAGGAGTTGGGGAATCTGTTACGGCGGCGTGGCGTGGATTTGGACGATCAGCCGCAACACTACGAACGGATCCCGGAGGTGAGAAACCGCTTCCTCAGTACGGCTGGGGGCCTGCCTCTCCCGGTCCTCGAGGGGGAGCACCAGGCCAGCAAGCGGTTTCGCAAGATGAGGGGTTTGGAGGGGTTGGGTGCGGTTGCCCATGCGGTGGCGGTAGAGCATATGGATCTTGGGTTTGTGGACGTTCTGCCATGTGAGGGTTGCCTCGACCACCCCTTGATGGGGCCCAAGGAAGAGCTGTTCTGGCGCCGGCGGGTGGTGACGGAGACGGAGCCACCTCGGGCCGATCGGTCGGTGATCGATCCGGCGATTGAGATCAGTTTGGATCGTGCTTTCGAGTTCTACCATAACGGCGGCAAACCGCCACAGGTAGAGATCGACCGTGTCATCGAGACGATCGGACTGGCTCCAGGTGGGAAGCCGTGGGACTGCGGGGCCTGCGGTTACGTCAGGTGCGAGGCATTTGCGGTAGCAATGATTGAGGGCCGGTCGACGCTGAGGCAGTGCCCGCCGTATCAGGAGCGGCGAGCTGACGAAGCCATAAGAGTCGCGGCTGTAGATGCCCTGACTGGCCTGGCGACCTACAGGATGCTGCGCAGCCGTTTGGAGCAGGAGGTGGCGCGGAGCGACCGAAGTGGCGAACCGTTTGGTGTTCTGTTCGTCGATATGGACGAGTTCAAGGCGGTCAACGACAAGTACGGGCACGAGGCTGGGAATCGGATATTGGAGGGTGTGAGCCGGGAGCTGGAGAGCAGCGTACGCAGGACGGACCTTGCGGCACGCTATGGGGGTGACGAGTTCGTACTCGTGCTGGTGAGAACCGACATGGAGGGTGCCCGCAGGGTGGGCGAGATGGTCCGAGAGGCTGTAGAGTCGTTCGGCAAGGGCCAGGGGTTCGGTGAGAAGGAGGTGTCGGTCTCGATCGGCGTCGCTTGTCACGATCCTAGGGCCGATGAGTTGCGAGACGTTTTGAGGGAAGCCGACCGGGCTTTGTACCAGGCCAAGGCTCGGGGCGGCAACAGGGTGGTGGTGGCGGAAAGCGAGTCTACCAACGTAGCGAGGGAGCAAACTTGAGCCAGAGCGGTCCGGAACGCAGACCGGAGCCTACTCAACCCCAGCAGGGACACGACGATCGCGAAAGTCGCGTGCCCGACCCCTGGGGTGTGAAGCGGGCGGAGAATCTGTTACAGAGCCTACAAGCGATTCTCTCGGCGCGTGTCGTGGTCTCACCCGTGGGTGAGATCCAGGAGGTCCATGTCCTAGCCGGCAGTGGCATCTCGCCCAAGCAGGTGGTGCGCAATGTGGAGAGTGCTCTGTTGGCCCACCTGGGCATCAAGGTCGACCACCGCAAGATCAGCGTAGCACAGACCGCAGAGGTCGAGCCGATCGAGGTGCTCGAGCAGACCGCCGTCAAGCAGCGGTCGTTGCAGCGGGGCGTTGTATATCAGTCGCTCGAACTTGCGGCAGCGGCTCCCCATCGCGTGCGCTTCGTGGTAACGCTCGAGGTGAATGGTCAGGAGGTGGTGGGTGAGGACGAAGCGGCCGAGACGACCAGGGCCAGATTACAGGCAGCCGCACGGGCGGCCGTGGCGGCTTTGGACAAGGCGTTGCCGCGAGGGACTTTCCAACTCGAAGGTGTCAAGATCATCGAGGCGTTTGACGAGGAGTTGGTGGTTGCCGGTGTGCACGTTGTGGACGGTCGTGAAACGCGGCTACTCACAGGGACGGCCGAGGTGCGCGACGCTGCGGAGCAGGCGGCTGTCCTGGCGGTATTAGACGCTACCAACCGATGGTTCCAGTCGCGACAGTAGGTCTGTAGACAGTGATCAGGCCGGGCGACAGCGGGCTGCTGTCTGCCCTTGCGATAGAGACAGACACGAAAAAGGGGGTGCCCCGGACAATAGTCTAGCCAGCGTCTAGCGAAGCGGATCGGTCAGTATGTAGAGCGAAGCCTCGGGTATGCCTTAGCGAGGTGTACCACTTTCAACGCGGGATTGCCGCACGAAAGGGGGTGACGCGAGATGCTGGGCTTGATCTGTGACATGCTCTGTGCATTTATGACTATGACAGGCAACATCAGCTGGTAGGCATTTCATTCGGGTCACTCCTCGGCTCTCACTATGCGAATCAAGCGCCCTGCAGTATCCACGTATGTGGTTGCGGTCTGCCTACTGGCAATCGCAATGCTCGTGACGGCAGACTGGGCCGTTCCCGCGACCGACAGGTCGTTCTGGAACGCGTTTGCCGCTCTCGTGGCGCTGGCTGTGTTCGCTGAGTTCTTTTCCACTCGCTTGAGTGTGAGTACATCCACAACCTCAGTCTCGTTCGTCCCATATATCGCCTCTGTGGTTCTCCTGGGGCCCGCGTGGGCCATGGTTGTAGCGGGGCTCACGGAGCTGATGGCGGAGACGGTCATCCGTCGCAAGGAGTTCATCAAGATAGTTCACAACACTGCAAAGGAAATTGTCGCGATCGGTGCGGCTGGAATTCTGTTCTTGTCCCTCGGTGGAGTGCCGTCGATCGATGCATTCGATCCGAGCTTCGTGGCGTTCGGCTTCTCCGCTGCTGCGTACTTCATTCTGACAAACGGGGCAGTCGTCACAGCAATAGCACTGAGCTCAGGAGTGAGTCTGAGTCAAACCTGGGGTCGACTAGTCGGTGGAACGATCCTATTCGACCTGTTTGCGAGTTCTTTGGCGTTGCTGCTGGCCTTCCTGTACGTCGAACTTGAGTTGCTTGGACTCTTGTTAGTAATCATCCCACTCTTCTTCGTTCGTCACACGAATCAGATCAATCGACAGTTGGAACAGGCGAACCGGGACTTGCTTGAGCTGATGGTGAAGGCTATTGAAGCGCGAGATCCTTATACCAGTGGGCACTCGCAGCGGGTCGCCAAGATTGCTGGTGAGTTGGCACGTGAAGTGGGCGTCGGGTTCCGGGATGTTGAGGGAATCACAACTGCGGCGCTTCTCCACGATGTAGGGAAGATATACGAGGAGTTTGCACCACTGTTGCGGAAGGAAGGTAAACTCACCGAGCACGAACGATTCGTCATGGAGTCGCACCCAGCCCGCAGTTCGGAGCTGGTGAGTACTATCTCGAACCTGCGTGGCTATGTGGAGCGTTGTGTACGGCACCATCACGAAAACTATGATGGCTCGGGGTACCCACTAGGTCTTTCAGATCGTGAGATACCGCTCGGCGCCAGGATCATAATGATTGCTGACACGACCGATGCAATGACAACCGACCGACCCTACCGGAGGGCACTCTCATACGAGAGAGTTGTTGCGGAACTTGACCGATACGCCGGTGCTCAGTTCGATCCGGAGTTGGTTAGGGCATTCAAGCGGAGCGCTACGATACGTAGCCTTGTTTCCAATCGAGGTCGTCCGACGGCTCCGAGTATGAAGTCGCAGACATCGAAGTGGCGGCTGCGCGTAGCGAAGTAGGCTTGTCCTCCTAGGTCTGCAACGGAGTGTCAAACAGGCGAATCGGAATTTCACCAGCGTCCCACCCTTGAAATGTTCGTGCAACAAGTGCAGCTGCAGACTCGCCGTTTGCAGGCTCTGGGATTGGATCTAGTCGAACGTGAACTGATGCGAGCCGGGACAGGACGCCGAAAAGGCGTGTCTGTGTGATTTCGTGTACTACTGATTCTGAACGGCCCACGCTGTGGCCCTGTTGGGCGCGAACCCACTCCTCGAAGGCTTTGATTTCAAGCCAATGCGCAAGACCGATGGTCGGTTTTAGTCTTAGTGGGTACAAGCCGTTGTGGAAGCTTGAGGGGTCGTGTCCAGTAGCCCAGAGAAACTGCTGGCGCAAACGCCAGTATTGTCCAATGTCGGGAACCAGCTGCGCACGACCAGAGACTCTCGACGTGGCTTGATCCAGCAATTCCCAAGCGAGTTCCCTTTGTCCAATTGCCAAGCAAAGATCAGCTCGGGTCAGGAGGACACTAATCGAGTGCTGCCAAATGCGCGACTGTGCAGCTGCTTTGTTCGCACGATCAAGTAGTTCTTCGGCTTCCACAAAACTCCCGAGCATGATCGTTAGAATTGCAGCGTTACAATAGATCGCAGTTGGTACTCGTGAGTTGCCTGAATTGCCGAGTAGTCGAGTTGAAGCTGCAAGCACGTCCTTCGCAGCGGAGAATTGACCCATTTCGTTGTACACGGCGCCCAAGTTACTGCGGGCATTTGCACTCGCCACGAAATCGCTCGAATTCTCCGCGACGCGCACAGAGTGGCGTAGAACATTGACCGCCTTCTCAGTCTCTCCCAACTTTGTATAACATATACCAAGGCCGTTCAACGCGCGGTGCAGGTTAGGCTGATGCCCCAGGACTTCGAATCCTTGACAGGATTGTGCCAGACTGTCAGTGGCTGCATCAACGTCTCCGTTAGCGAGCCTGCAATAACCGAGTGTGTATAGCGCAAGTGCCCGCACTTCTTCAGAGCGCGACACCCTTGCAACTCTCTCACAGTCGATCTCGATTTGCTGTATCTCGGTCCACCTCTCCTCCTCACTCGCGATCTCCGCGAGTATCTGTTGGGAAGTGAGAGCCAGGAGCTGGTCATTGGCCTGAGTTGACATACTCACTGCAGAGGCGGCCACAGCCTGCACGGTCCTGGTGTCACCCAATCTGGCCCGGTGAAGTGCCTCGGCGCGTAACGTCAGAATCAGCGCCGCGTCGCTTCGTGACGTAGCCTCGTCTATGGACGGGAGTGCGTTAAGGCTCTCTCGAAAGCGCTGCTGCGCAGATAGAGCTCTCGCCATTAGCATGCCGAGTTGGCTTGATGCCTCGGGAGGACTGTGCGCCAATACCCTCTGCAACGCCCTTTCTGCTTCTCTGGGGGCGCCCTTGGTAACGGCCAGTTCTGCTCCGACAGACACTGCTTCAACCGCGTCGTTAGTCATGTCGGCCTTGATAAAATGATGAGATGCCTCGAGGGCCCTCTGGAAGTCGTGCACAGTCCTTGTCTTTGTGAGGAAGCCAGCGAGCCTTGCATGGTGATAGACTCGTGCATCAACTGACATTGCCCTGTACACGAATGCCCGATGCAGCTCGTTGCGGTATCCCAGCATCCCGCCCGTGGCGCGCACAATTGCCCTGTCGATCAACTCGAGTA
>JAUVRV010000005.1 GCA_030597435.1 Gemmatimonadales bacterium
CGGGGCCGAGCCCCGGCCAGCGGTCCACGACAACGGGCCGACGACTCCGACGCTCCTGCCCGACATGATCCAGACCATCGACGGGGGTTGCACCAACGCCGGCGTTGTCCCGCCATGGAATGATCACGAGTACGGCAGGCGCGGCCCGAATACATGTCAGAGCGTGCAGATCGCCTTGTTAGCTGCCGAGTGAGAGAGTCGACGCGACGAGGCCAGATCCGAAAAGACTCGCCTATCCTCCCCCAAGTGCGCACTCGTTCCTGCCCACCTCTAGCGTCGCCGCCTCCCGCTCGCCGACCGACAGCAGCCCGACGTTTACCGCCTTGATCTTCCGATAGGCGTCTGGGAACGATGCGGTCTTGCCCTCGACCCATGCCACGAACTTCTGCCGGTCGCTGAAGCGGAGTGCTTCGTTCTCCTCGAGAAGTGCTCCGAACGGGCTGCCCACCGAGCGATCGGCGCGACGCTCGGCTTCGTCGTTGTAGTGGGCGGGATAGATCATCACATCCGGTGACCATTCACGCTTGGCGGCCTCGAGGCTGTCCCAGAGCTGAGCCGTCCACTCGCTCACCTTCCCCGCGAGATCGGGCCGCCCGACAGATCCGATGAAGACGAAATCGCCGGTAAGTGCTGCCGAGTCGTCGATGAGGTAGGTAACGCTCCCCTCCGTGTGGCCGGGCGTATGGATCGCCCGCACGGTCGCCCCACCCACCGAGATTGTCCCGCCGTCTTCCAGTGGCTGGAACTCGAGACGGCCCGGTGTGCGGTCGTACGGATAAACGGCATCGGCCGGATGCAGGTAGTAGGGCACGCCAATCCTCGTGGCGAGCGCGGGCGCACCGCTGATGTAATCGGCGTGGACGTGTGTGTCCGCCACGGCGACGATCCGGGCACCTGCCTCCTCGGCAGCCTTCACGTACGCCCCGGCGTCCCGCGGAGGATCCACGATGAGCGCTTCGCCGTCGCTTGCGACCAGATATCCCAGGGCACCCTTCCCCACCCTGTCTAATTGGATCAGCCGGTCGACGGATGGCGGAGTATCGAGCTGGCGAGGCAGCGTGAGCATCATCCACGCGGCCATTCCCCCACGCAGCGACCGGGCCTCGCACCCCAGTCGGTTGAGGTGAAGCGCCAGCACCCGGCTGTCGTTGCCGTTGCCGCACACCACCGCCACGGGAATGTCGCGATCGATTGCCGTGCTTTCGAGGCTTTGACAGTTGATGAGCTGGGACCCGACGATGTTGTGGAACCGCTCGTAAGGCACCGGCTCGATGCGGCCCGTCGCGACGTGCATCGGCGCGCGGACATCAACGACCTGGATCCGCTCACCCGACTCGAGAGCCTGGGCGAGTTCCTGCGTGGATGTCTCAGGGACATTCAACTGATCGAACATGGTCACCCACTCCTTTGGCTCGGTCGCTAAGCCGAGACTTTGCAGCCTATGCAATGCCCCGCCGGCGGATCCCGGCGGGGGCGATGTCGATACCTGCAGCCCGCGTAACGCGGGTCGAGGTCAATCGGTGGGTTGTGGGGTGACCCGGAGGTACGGCTTCTTCGCTTGGAAGCCCGGAAATCTCTCGTGCGCCTCATCATCGGATACACCGACCCCGATGATCACGTCTTCACCACTCTTCCAGTTGACCGGGGTAGCTACCGCATGTCTGTCAGTGAGCTGGAGCGAATCGATCACCCGCAACAGCTCGTCGCAGCTGCGGCCCGTGCTCGCCGGGTAGGTCAGCGTGAGCTTCACCTTGTTGTCCGGCCCTACGACGAACACCGACCGCACCGTCATAGTATCGTCGGCATTTGGGTGGATCATGTCGTAGAGATCGGAGACTTTGCGGTCGTGGTCGGCGATGAGCGGGAAGTTGAGGGCGTGACCGGTCACATCTTCGATGTCCTGTACCCAGCCTTCGTGGCTAGCGACAGGATCCACGCTGAGGCCAATCACCTTGGTGTTCCGCTTCTCGAACTCCGGCTTGAGCGCCGCGACCGCACCAAGCTCGGTCGTGCAAACGGGTGTGAAGTCCTTGGGATGGGAGAACAGCACGGCCCAGCTGTCCTCCTTCCAATCGTAGAAGGTCAGGTTGCCTTCGGTGGTCTCCGCGGTGAAGTTCGGCGCAGCGTCGCCCAGGCGTATTGACATGATCGGCCTCCTGAGGGTGGGGGGTATGGTTCACGGCATAACACAAACAACGCCCACGCTGCCAAGCAGGTTCCCAAGAGCGGCTGACGGGCTCGTTGAGGGTGAAAACCATCTGGCCGGGGATATCCACGGCTAGAGCGTTTCCCTGGACCAGGACGGTGAACCCTGTCCCCTGGTGCGGACCGAAGTCGGCCCTTTAGTGCCCCACATAGGGCCGGAAGGCCTCGGGGATGGGAGGCACGTGGGTTCCTCCGTGGGAGTCCGGTGCCAGGAACAGGCAGATCCCACAGCCTGTGCAGTTCTCAACGATTAGCTCCCAAACGTATTGCGTAATCATTCTGCTTTCATGCTCTTCAGCTGGTCGATCGCCGATTTGAATGAGTACGTCGCCGAAGACCTCGTTGTCCTTGCGGATACGAGCGAGGTCGGTCAACACCCGGTCGGCGCCGGCGACATAGCCGCCGTCACGCAGATTCACCACGACGAGTTTTGCCTGCTCGATCCCCTCGTATCCCTCGGTGATCCTCCAATGTACGGCAGGCTTTGGAGGCGGTGAACGACGTGACGCAAGGTGTGTTGCGTGTCGCGGCGGCGATCTCATGAACTGGTGGAACCCAGCGGAGGTGTGACGTCGGACGTTGGGCGCCGCACCGCTAGAGGGGTCAACCCAGAAAACGCAGCAACGCCTCGTTGAATAGGTCCGGAGCTTCCAGGTTGGACAGGTGTCCTGCTCGGGGGATCACCGTGAGCAGTCCGTTTGGCACCCCTGCGATGATCTTCCGGGCCTCATCCACCGGGGTGAGGGTGTCCTCCTCGCCAACCAGCACGAGGGCCGGCACCTGGATCTCCCCAAGGTCGGGAGTGGAGTTTGGTCGGCCCCTCATGGCCTCCAGAGCGCGTGCCACCCCCTCGGGGTCTGCCTGCGCCATCATCCCCCGTACCGCTGCCACCACCGCCGGTCTCTCGCGAAGGGTAGTCTCTCCCACGAGAGCAGGGAGGAGAGCTTCTTCAAGCCAGCCCACACCCTCCCGGCGGGCCCTCGCCGCCTGATCCGTGCGTTTGGCCCGGCCCGCTTCATCGTCTCCACCAGCTCTGGTGTCCGCTAGAACCAGTCCGGCCAGCCGCCCAGGTTCGAGAGCATGCAGCCGGAACGCGACGTACCCACCCATGGAGAGCCCCACCACCACAGCTCGAGGGATGCTGGCGGCGTCCATATCTTCGATCACTGTGTGCGCGAACCGGTCAAGCTCGGGTGCGCTCGGCGGACGTTCACCAAAACCGGGGAAGTTGGGTGTCAGGGTTCTGCGGGATCCCAACGCCGCCAGCTGCGGCTCCCACATGGCGGCGTTCAGCGGAAAGGCGTGGAGGAATACCACCGGGGTCGTCGGGTCCACTATTCGTCCCTTTCAGGTGCAAGTTGTCCGGGCCATGAAGCCGCAATGACTTCTTCAGTAGTTTCGGCTACCGTGGAACCGTGATTCAGTCGTCGGGTTCTGCTGTCTCCCGTTTCGTCATGAGGTCAGGAGTCATGGTCTTCTTGATGCGACCCAGATGAGTTCGAATGTCCATTGTCCCGCCGACGGCTCCAGTCAAGCCGCCGGTCACCGCCTCGAGTTCGGCATCGGAGAGTTCGATAGGTCCGACATCGCCACCCACAAGATGCTCGACGAGTTCAGTTGCCGTGAACTCACATCCGTAACCAGCGGCTAGCTCAACCAACTCAAAACTCGACGCCTCGCCCCTCTCCGCCACCGCGACCTTCACCTTGCCTAGAAGGTCCGCGTCCTGCTGCGCAAGTTCCAGGAATTTCCGTACAGCCTCGGTGCTCATGATTACCTTCTCCCTTGTTTGGTCAGAACTAGACTCGGACCGGGCCAGAACTCATAATTGAAACCAAACATCGGAAACTGCAAGACCCCACAAGGATGATCACAAAACCGTCGTTCGAATCGAGCGCCCACGGGCGCATCGAGCAGATCTTGCTCACGATACCGTCGTGGGTGCTGCGCTATCAGCACCAAGTCGAAATCCGCAGTACCGCGGCCGTCTACCAGGATGTACTGCAATCGCTACGCTCACACACGCGGTTCATCATCGTGACTCACCAGGAGAGCGAACGACCGTTGCATGAATGGCTCGATAGTCTTGGTACGCAGGACCGAACAGAGGTGATCGTCGTACCCAACCAGACCAAGCTGAGCGTATGGACCGAGGACGCCTTCACCATCTGCACCGACGCGTCTGGGCGCAGATGGATTCTCCAGCCAAGGTCCCGAGAACATCCCGACGAAGGATTGGTGAGCAAGCTGATCGCAGAGCGAGCCGGCTGGCAGCACGTAGAGACCCACCACCGGTTCGAGAGTGGCAACATGTTGGTGGGCGATGACTTCTGGTTCTTGGGCGTCGATTCGGCCTGGGATTCACTCATGAAGGAGTCTCCCACAGGATGTAACGACGAGTCCGTTGATGGTCGTCCACAACGTGGATCTCACGAAGTCGTAGACGGATCCAGACAACTGTACATCGTGGCATCTCAGGTTCGAGTGCCTGGGTTCGAAGAGAAGGCTCAGGTTCGAGAAACCGTTGTGGATGGGGTCGATTGGCACGAGGTGGTGTATCGGGGAAACAGAAAAAACACCGGCCAACCCATCTTTCACATTGACGCCTTCATCACGCTGGCCGGAAGAGGGGAAGACGGCCAGTACAATGTGTTGGTGGGTGATCCCGCAATGGCGGCGACAGCGCTGTCAACGAGACTCCCCGATCACTCAATGCAGTTCGCCTTCGACGACATCGCCGGACAACTCGGCAAGGCCGGGTTCAACGTGGTCCGGAATCCACTTCCTCTGGTGTACCACGACAACCATATGATGAAAACTCGGCATTGGTACTTTGCCACGGCAAACAACGCTCTCGTTGAGATCGACGGCTGCGACAAAAATGTATGGCTGCCGACATACGGCGACGGTTCTAGTAGAGCGCTAGAAAAGACGGATCGACTCAACGAAGAGATCTGGCAACGGTTGGGCTTCAAGACCTATTTGCTCGGAGACAACAACCCGTTTGCGGTGAATCTCGGCGCGATCCGCTGTTTGGCCAAATGCATCCTGCGGGGTCGCACCTCCGACGACTCACGCTGCTAATGGAGGCAACCGGGAACTCGGTGGTGTCGTCGGGGAAATATTCCCCAGTGGTACAGAAACGGCCGCTGGCGATCGGTTCAGTGCGGGTCCCGCCGATCATCTCTCAACTCCGCTTTAATAACGCTAACTGCTGATCAGCCGGTCACTTACCTGCACCGACTCGGGTCCACCGATCGGCTTCAAGTGCGGCAGGTTCAGCTAGCACGCTGATTGCCTTAGTGGGGGCAAAGACATCGCTGGGGGATCTTGTGCTAACTCGAAGCATGGTACTGAAAAGGGGCTTATGCGGGACCTGCATAAACGTCTCCTACTGCATGTATGTTAAGACACGCCGCCAACCAGTACACCAATGCGAGACCTTCGATAGCTACGAGCCGCCCGTGAGGGTGCGCAGGGCCAGCCCGACGGTCGCCTTTGTTGGTAGCCGCACCACCAGTGTGGCGCAGCCAAATGGACGACCGGGATTGTGCAGCACTTGTGACCACCGGAAGACATGCACCTTGACGTGCCCCGAGGGCGGTGTCTGGCACTGCGAGGAGTATCACTAAACCGATGGTGAGTCGAATCGGAAGTCAGGAAAGCGCAGCCAGATGAAAACCCGCATCAATCCGGAGGACGTCTTCCGGATCGTGGACAAGCACAACAACAGTCAGGGTGCAATCATCTCGATCCTGGAAGACGTGCAGGCGACCTATAACTACCTACCCGAGGCAGCTCTCAGGATCGTCGCAAGCAGAACCAGCCACTCACTGGTGGACCTGTTCGGGGTCGCCACGTTCTACCGCAGCTTCAGTCTGGAGCCCAGGGGCAAGCACATAGCGTCAGTCTGCATGGGTACCGCCTGTCACGTTCGCGGGTCACGGCAAGTCCTCAAGAGCTTTGAAGACAACCTCAGAGTGAAGGCCGGCGGCACGAGCACTGACGGGGAGTTCTCGCTATCGACAGTCAACTGCGTCGGTGCATGTGCGCTCGGACCGGTTGCGGTTGTCGACGGTGACTACTACCGCAACGTCAAGGACGGCGATGTGTCGGGCATTCTGGATCGCGCATCGAGGATCGACGGCGCGCTCAAGATGACTGATGACGAACGTGTATTCGCGGTCAGCGTGTCGTGTCCCAGCTGCAATCGCAGTTTGTTGAACGATGAACATTTGCTGGACGGTCACCCGATGATTCGTGTGACGGCGTCATTTGGCCGCAAACACGGATGGATAAGACTGAGCAGCCTATACGGCGACTATCGCATCCAGTCGGAATATGCGATCCCGAAGGGAGTGGTCGTCCATTTCTTCTGCCCCCGATGCCATGCCGAACTCAGATCCGGAAGACTGTGCCCGGACTGCGATGCGCCGACGATCTTGCTGTTGGTGAGGGGAGGGGGGACAATCCAGCTCTGCTCACGCAGTGGGTGCAAACAGCACTTCCTCGATCTGGGTGGATGAACCTGTGGAGTTGTTTTGACCCATGCGAGTGGAGAACGCGTAAGACCACGGACAACACACTGATGCCAAAACTCAGTACGATAGGTGAATTAGAGCTATTACGCCGTCGCATACGTGATCGCGCGAGTCCGTCTAAGCCCCGCATCACTGTGTGCGCGGGAACCGCCTGTCAGGCGAGCGGTGCAAACGACATTCAACGAGTCATCAAGAGACATCTCCTCGAGCACGATCTCGTGGACCAAGTCGGTCTCCGTATCACGGGATGTCATGGTTTCTGCGAGATGGGTCCCTTCGTTGTCACTGAGCCGCAGGACGCTTTCTATCCCAAGATCGATACGCATGACGTGCCAACCATTGTCGCTGCCGCGGCCACAGGCGAATGTGCAACAGACCTCCTCTATAAGAACCCGATCACGGGAGCTGTCTGCCACTGCACGGACGATATTCCATTCTTCTCCAAGCAGCAACGCACCCTGTTGGGACAAAACCAACGACTAGATCCGATCAGGCTGTTTGACTACCTGGCCGAGGGGGGCTACGAGGCACTCGCCAAGGTTGTGGGCGACTTCACCCCCGAGGCGATCATCGATGAAATCAGGAAGTCGGGTCTGCGGGGCCGAGGCGGCGCTGGGTTCCACACGGCTGAGAAGTGGGAACTGGCACGCCGCCAAGACGGCGACATGAAATACGTAGTCTGCAATGCCGACGAGGGCGATCCCGGAGCCTACATGGACCGTAGCATCCTCGAAGGCAATCCACACAGCGTGATAGAGGGAATGATCCTCGGTGGCATGGCGATCGGTGCTACCGAGGGATTCGTGTTCGTGCGACATGAGTACCCTTTGGCAATCAAGCACGTGTTGATCGCCCTCCGACTGGCTCGTGAGTTTGGGCTGCTGGGCAACGATATCCTGGGTACGGGACTGGATTTCGGCATCGAGATAGTGAAGAGCGCTGGTGCTTTCGTGTGCGGCGAAGAGACCGCCCTCATTCGTACCATAGAGGGAAAGGTAGGCGAACCACGACAGCGACCGCCGTTCCCAACTCAGCGCGGTATCAATGGCAGGCCTACCTGCATAAACAACGTGGAGACCTGGGCTAACGTTCCCATCATCATTGCCCAAGGCGGAGATGAATACGCGCGCGTGGGTACGGCAACCAGCACGGGCACCAAGGTCTTCTCTGTTGTGGGCAAGGTCAGGAACACCGGCTTGGTCGAAGTGCCGATGGGTACGACGATCAAGGAGATCGTTTACGACATCGGAGGCGGTCCGCTGGAGGGCGGCGAGATCAAGGCGGTACAGATAGGAGGGCCATCCGGTGGATGCATCCCGCTCAGGCGGTTCGATCTCGCCATCGACTACGATAGCCTGAAGCAGGCCGGGGCCATCATGGGATCGGGTGGTATGATCGTGATGGATGAAGGCACCTGCATGGTCGATGTTGCCAAGTACTTCATGGGCTTCCTCAAGGACGAATCGTGCGGCAAGTGTTTCACTTGTCGCAAGGGGACGCAGCGGATGTGGGAGCTGCTCGACGACATCACTCGAGGTCGGGGCACGCTAGCCCACCTGGATCTGCTCGAAGCGCTTGGCAAGACAGTGGCAGATACGAGCATGTGTGGCTTGGGGCAGTCGGCGGCAAACCCGGTTCTGAGCACGCTGCGGTATTTTCGCGGTGAATACGAACGACACATAATCGACCTGCGGTGTGACGCTTTTGTTTGCGAAGGACTGACAGGTGCACCATGCCAGGCAGCATGCCCGGTCGGTACCGAGGCATGGCGCTATGCGGCCCTCATCGCCCAAGGCGAATACGAGGAAGCGTATCGAGTCATCCGGGAGGCGAACACGTTACCGTCGGTGTGTGCGCGGGTGTGCGACCATAGGTGTGAGCAGCACTGTCGTCTCGGGGCGACCGGACAGGACCCCCTGGCTCTCCGGGCTCTCAAGCGGTTTGTCACCGATAATATCGAGCCCAATGTATACAAACCCGAGCGACAGGATGATCCGGTTGCCGCCAGCAAGCGGGTGGCCGTGGTCGGAGCTGGTCCGGCAGGTCTCACAGCGGCGCACCACCTCTCCCTCAAGGGTTACAAGACGACGGTGTTCGAGGCGGATGATCGACCGGGAGGACTGCTGACATCGGGTATTCCCACATTTCGCCTTCCGCGCGAGGTCGTGCAGAAAGAAATAGATGCACTGATCGACGACAACATCACACTGCGCTGCAGCGTCGCCTTGGGTTCCGACTTCACCGTGGATGATCTGTTCAGCGATGGCTTCGACGCCGTGTTCCTAGCAGTGGGTGCACACGAGAGTTGGCGCATGGACATCGCCGGCGAGGATCTGGCCGGCGTCTACCCGTCCATGGAGTTCCTGAAAGCCTGGAACCTCCGGGGCGAGTCACTAGCCACCGGCAAGGTAGGTATCATCGGTGGCGGTAATTCGGCGCTGGATGCAGCTAGGGTGGCTCTACGACAGGATGGTGTCACCGAAGTCACGATCTTCTACCGCCGCACACGCCAGGAAATGCCTGCGTTTGCGGAAGAAATCGACGGCGCTCTCGAGGAAGGTATCAGACTGGAGTTGTTGGTATCGCCGGTGAAGCTGCTCGGCGAGGCCGGACGTCTCACATCCGGTGAGTTCATAGTCAACCAATTGGGCGAAGTGGACGATAGCGGGCGGCGAAGACCGGTGGCGAAACCCGGGTCGGAATACACAGTACCACTCGACACGCTCATAGTCGCTATCAGCGAAGCCGCCAGCGATATCGGAGCTGCCGGTGTGACAGGTCTCGAGCTGAGAGGCGGCACGATCGGAGTCGACGAACGCACGCTGAGTACCGGACGACCCGGTCTCTTCGCCGGTGGCGATGTGGCTACCGGGCCCAACACGGTCATAGATGCGATTGCCGCAGGAAAACGCGCAGCGGATGTAATTGATCTGTATCTGAAGGGGCGAGCCATGGTGCTGTCGGCTGAACCTCGTTTACCGACAGTCTACGTCGAGCCTGTTGTCGCTGGGCCACAGGATGGGGCCGATACCGCGAGAGTCGAAATGCCCACGCTCTCTGTGAAACAGCGTCGGGGCTCCTTCACGGAAATCGAAGAAACTCTTACGGTGGCAGCCGCGGCGCGGGAAGCAAGACGTTGCCTACGGTGTGATTTGGAGTTCACCCAACGCCCGCAAACCAGCAACGCCGCCCTGGAAACCGGCGGAGGCGAAAGATGATCACGCTCAGGATCAATGGCGTGACCGCCCACGTTGAGAATGGTACGACCCTGCTGGAGGCGGCCGAATTCCTTGGATTTCCTATTCCAACTCTGTGCCACATGGACGGTTTATCGCCCTACGGGGCGTGCCGGCTCTGTGTGGTGGAGATCGGCGAGGTGGGCCAGTCCAGACTCGTGAGCGCGTGCACGTACCCGGCTGAAGAGGGACTCGTTGTCCGAACCGCTTCATCTCGGGTCGTCAGCAACCGCAAGATGATCCTCGAGTTGTTGCTCGCCTCCTGCCCTCAGTCAAAGACGATTCAGGACCTGGCGGCGGCACACGAGGTGCGGCAGCAACGGTTCCGGCAGGAGTATGAGGACTGCATCCTGTGCGGTCGCTGCGTGCGTATGTGCGAGGAACAGATGATGGCCAAGGCCATCGGATTCCGCGGTCGGGGCGAGAACCGCAGCGTCGGCACTCCGTTCGATGTCAAATCGGAGGTGTGTCGGTTGTGCGGCGCATGTATGCAGGTATGTCCGGTCTGTGAACTGCGATGCACCTTCACTGAGCCTGAGAAGGCGATCTGCGGTGGCTGTGCCAATCTCAGTCCTCCGTGTGTCGACATGAACGAGTACGAAGACATGATGTGCTACATGAATCCCTGCGTCGCCTGCGAAATCGTGCGACGGGATGGTGAGTTAACGGCCAAGGAGATAGATGATGTCGTTGTCTAGAGTGAATACATCAGCAGCAACCCTCACCAAGAACCGCACCGAAGGCTCGGTCAGTCCGATCTCGGGTATGTGCGTCACCTGTGTCGATGGTTGTATCGGCATGTGTGAGATCGGCAAGTCCGCATTCCGCGGCCACGAGGTGATTTATCCACAACCGTTCGGGGTCATCACTACGGCATCCGAGAAGGATTATCCCGTCGACTACTCTCACATCAACATCATGGGTGGTGTGGTGGGTGCGCAGGGTATTGAAGCCGACAGTGACAAGGCCATTTTCCCGGCCGTGGATCTCGAGGTCAGCTTCGGCCACGACAAGGGAATCAAGTTTCGCTACCCGTGGATCATTCCCGGCATCGGATCTACGGATGTGGCGAAGAACAACTGGGAGGGGCTGGCTATCGGCTCGGCATTGGCCGGTACGGGATTGACCATCGGAGAGAACGTAGCCGGGATGGACCCCGCTACGGTGCTCGAAGACGGACATGTCGTTGACACGGTCGACCTCAAGCGACGCGTCCAGCTGTTCCAGGAGAATCAGCGGGATGGCTACGGGGCGATCATTGTGCAGACCAACGTCGAGGGCACACGCCTGGGGGAACACGAATACGCCATCAACACACTCGGTGTCGATTGCGTGGAAATAAAGTGGGGCCAGGGTGCCAAGAACATCGGTGGCGAGGTTAAGGTCAAGGACCTCAAGAAGGCGCAAATGCTGCACGAACGCGGCTATGTCGTCCTTCCCAACCCTACCGATCCAATCGTGATCAAAGCGTTCAACGCAGGAGCCTTCAAAGAGTTCGAACGTCACTCGCGTGTCGGTATGGTCACTGAAGAGGCCTTCGCCGAGCGCGTCGAATACCTGCGTGGCCTGGGTGCCAAGTACATCTTTCTGAAGACGGGTGCTTACCGACCCGCGGCACTGGCCCAGGCACTGGGCTATGCCTCCAAGTACGGCATCGATCTCTTGACGGTGGACGGAGCCGGCGGGGGCACCGGCATGAGTCCCTGGCGGATGATGAACGAGTGGGGTGTGCCGGTGGTAGAACTCCACTCGCTGCTATATCAGTTTGCCGCTCGCCTCGAGGCCAAGGGAAGACCGGTACCGGCACTGGCGTTGGCCGGCGGTTTCACCTTCGAGGACCAGATCTTCAAGGGCCTGGCGCTCGGGGCACCCTTCGTCAAGCTCATTGGCATGGCAAGGAGCCCCATCGCAGCGGCTATGGTGGGGAAAACCATAGGGAAGACCATCGACGCCGGTCAGATTCCTGTCTACGTGGAGCGATTCGGGCGTACGCGGGATGAGATATTCGTTACCGCCCACACGCTGCGTCAGGAACTTGGTGATGCGGAGTTCGAAAAGCTCCCGGCCGGTGCCCTCGGCTTGTACACGTACTACGAGCGGTTGGCTCAGGGACTCCGTCAGCTCATGGCCGGTAGTCGCAAGTTCTCGCCCCAGTATCTGTCGCGGGACGACCTGGCTGCGCTCACACCGGAGGCAGCTGAGGTCACGGGCCTACCATACGTGATGGACGTAGACGAGGCGCGGATAGACGAGTTACTGGGCGTTTGACCGCTGTTAAAGAAGGCCGCCCCCATTCCCACCCGCGGCAGGATGGCATCGCTGTACTGTCGCACCTCTCCGGTGGATGGGGGTGGCCGAGTTTGCCAAAGTGGCAGGCTCTCGAGTGCGTTCTGTACCCTCCTTGCGCGGACTCGTTGAGGACGCGATCTCTCTATCACTGCGACGACGATCCTCCCATACTAGTATAGAGACAAGCGCTGGGTGACACTCCGGGACATCCGCTGTCGTACTCGGGTGCGAATCTCTGTGGAGGAAAGCGGTACTTTCCTGATGGGTTCTCGAGCGGTTCAGCAGGGAATGCGTAATGCAGAAGAAGCAATCAACCAGTAGCGCGCGGTCGAAAGCCGAGTCTCTCAGGGGGTTCATTGAACTCTCTCGCCATGTAATGTACTTGGCCAACAGACCGATCCCACGGGTGGAGTTCCTGCGAGGTCTGTCGGACTTGCTGTTGCAGTTTTCCGACTGCGATTCTCTGGAACTCCTGGCCCGGGGAGAAGTCGAGTATCACTGGCGGGCGACAGTCAGGCCGGAGCACGAGTTCTCATTCGGACCTCCGACAGTCGAGAAGTTGGCGAGATTCTCGAGCCTATCCAAGGGGGGCGATGGGCTCACCATTCGACAGCTCGTGCTAGATGAGCTATGTGGAGCGATCGATTCCTCCGCGCCCTGCTTCACCGACTACGGTAGCTTCTGGACGAGTGATATCCGGGAAACAGTGAGCCGGTACTCCGACGGGAAGGCTGCAGACGTTTCTCCCAATCCGGCTACCATATCAATGGCGCTAATCCCGTTCGCGATCGATGAGGCCAACTTCGGACTGTTGCGGTTGGAGTGTGCGGAGCAGGGAGTGTTCTCTCATGAGAGAATCGATTCTTATGAGGCCGTGGCCGAGACGATCGGGTTGGCCATTGCACAACGGCGGGGGCAGGCAGCTCTGCGTGAACGGGTGAAGGAACTGAGCTGTCTCTATGGCCTCGCGAGGGTGATTGAGACTGCCGCGGAGGATGTGAGTCTCGCTCTGGATCAGATCGTATCGCTGCTGCCTCCAGCCTGGCAATATCCAGAAATCGCCGTTTCGAGAATCGTCTTCGATGATATTGTGCACGGCACCGCTGACTCCGTTTCCGTTGTAGCGCTACAGTCAGCCGACATCATGGTTGTCGGAGTCTGCCGCGGTACAGTCGAGGTTGGCTACGTCGAAGCAGTGACACCCGCTCTCAAGGGCCCCTTCCTGGAAGAAGAAGAACACTTGATTCAGGCTGTAGCGAGAGAGGTTGGGGATTACATTGCGCGCTGCGAGGCGGCGGCTGAGAGTGGGAGATTAGGGGAGCAACTACACCATGCTGACCGACTGGCTACCATCGGGCAGTTGGTGGCGGGTGTGGCGCATGAGATCAACGAGCCGTTGAGCAGCATTCTGGGGTTTGCACAACTGGCTGAAAAGGGCAGCGACGTAACAGATAGCACGAAGCAGGATCTGGACAGGATCATCGCGTCGTGCTTACAAGCCCGAGAGATAGTGAACGAGCTAAAGCTCTTTGCCCGGCAAACACCGATCGATAAGAGCTGGATAGCGGTTGATGAGACTGTGGCCGAAGCCATCTCCTTCGTGAACGGTAGGTGCGTTAGTCAGGGTATCGAAGTCGCTCATGTGACAGCAGGCGAGGCTCACATGGTTCAGGCGGACCCGGTTCAGCTGAAGCAGGTGCTCGTCAATCTGGTTGTGAACGCCGTTCAGTCAATGCCGGATGGTGGTAAGCTGATCGTGACGACACGCGCAACGGAAGATGCGGTTATCATTGAGGTGTCTGATACGGGGACCGGTATGACAGAGGATGTCGCACGGCGTGTTTTCAATCCCTTCTTTACCACCAAGGATGTGGGGGAAGGTACGGGATTGGGGCTGAGCGTTGTGCACGGCATTGTTGACGCGCATGGTGGCGAGATCGATGTCGAGAGTGTGCTCCACGAAGGCTCAAAGTTCACAGTTCGGCTTCCGGTCCAAGAGTCGGCCAACGGGGCGGGACGCGATCATGCGCCAACGTAGGGAGCGCATATTGGTGATCGATGATTCGCCTGAGGCGAGAGAGGTGATCAGCCGCAACCTGACCGCTGAAGGTTTCCAGGTGCTTTCGGCGCCAGGTGTTCCGGAAGCGGTCCAGATCCTGGATTCCGATTCGCTGGACTTGGTGATAACGGATTTGAAGATGCCAAAGGTTGGTGGCATCGAACTCATCAAGCATGTGCGTGCCCGGTCCAGCGACATCGGCATCATCATGGTCACTGGTTACGCCTCCATCGAGTCTGCAGTATCGGCCGTCAAGGAGGGAGCCGAGCACTATCTCGCGAAACCCTTCACGGATTCCGAACTGCTGACCGCGGTTCGTGATGTGCTCGAAAAGGTCCGGTTCCGCCGCTCCGGTCACGGAGACAATCAGACCGCATCGGTGCGCTCGCATGGCTTGGTCGGTGAATCGGCCGCAATGCGTGCCGTATACGAAGTGATGGATAAGGCGGCATCTATTTCTGCCACGGTTCTCGTGACGGGAGAGAGCGGGACGGGCAAGGAGCTGGTGGCCAGGGGCATTCACTATGGAGGTACCAGGGCACAGGCACCGTTCGTGCCGATCAATTGTGGTGGCATTCCTGAGGGCCTACTCGAGAGTGAGTTGTTCGGGCATGTGAGAGGTGCGTACACTGGGGCCACCGAGACTCGCGCCGGTTTCTTCCAGACGGCGGACGGAGGAACGTTATTCCTCGACGAGATCAGTGAGACCAGTCTGGCAATGCAGGTCAAGCTATTGCGCGTGCTGCAGGACAAGGAAATCCGCATGGTCGGTGGTACGCAACAGATGAACGTCGACGTACGCATCATTGCCGCCACCAACAAGGACCTGCTCGACCTCGTTCGGAGGCAGCTGTTTCGCGAGGATCTCTACTTCCGCATCAATGTGATCAACATGGAAGTTCCACCCCTGAGGGATAGGGACGACGACATTCTTCTCCTGGCGCAACACTTCGTGGACAAGTACTCCAACGAGCTGGGGCGGGAGCCGCCCCGATTCTCGGACCGGGTTCTGGAAGTACTCCGTAGCTATCATTGGCCCGGTAACGTGCGTGAGCTAGAAAACGTGATTCACCGGCTGGTAGTCATGAGTGAGGGCGCTGCAGTGGACGTTGCGGAGTTGCCTTCCGTAATGCGGTTCTCGGTACAGCACGGCGTCGGCCGCCATCTCACGCTGTCACAGGTGGAGGCCGAGCATGCGTGCAGTGTGTTGGCATCGGTCGACGGAAACAAGACAAAGGCGGCCGAGATCCTTGGGATTGACCGGAAGACACTGCGCGAGATATTGAAGCGTGATGTGGCGCGGAGCGAGCAGTAAGTTTGCGTGGGGTGAGGATCTCAGAACAGTCAAATCGCAAATCGTCAATCGCAAATCTTACGCTTCTTCCTCCCGTTTGAAGACCTCGGCCTCGACAAAGATCTCGAATAGCCCACCGTCGAGCTGCCCGTCTTTCACCTCGTACGAGATGATGTCGAGCGCCCGCTGTGGCTCGAGCCGCTTCTTGTAGGGTCGGTCGGCCGCGGTGAGTGCATCGTAGATATCCGCGATCGTCATCATGCGGGTCTGGATCGGGATCTGCTTCGCTCCCTGTAGCCTGCGGGGATACCCGCTGCCGTTCAGCTTCTCATGATGGCCCCAGGCGATGCCGGGTATGGCTTTCATGTCCTTGGTCCACGGAATCCGCTGTAGGAACTTGTATGTGTGGGTCACGTGGCTCTCGATCTCGAGCCGTTCCGTTGCATCCAGACTCCCCTTGGAAATCCGGAGGAACTGCACTTCGTCTTGTGTGAGATACTGTCGCTCGGTTCCGTCGAGGTCCTCGAAGTACTTCTCGGCGTACTGCGCTAGCTCCGTCGAGCTCTCTTCCGGCAATACGGTGGGTTCGTTCGAGCTGAGCACTAGTTGCATGAAGTTGTCGAGGTCTCTGATCCTGTCGTCGTACTGCTGCTGCAACGTTTTCACCTGCTCGGCGTAGCCGGCGCGACCCTTGCTCTCCAAGTATTCCGTACGCTTCCTGAAGAACTCGCGCTCCTCGGTGCGGTGTATGAACGCGTAGCGTTGCTTCACCGATTCCAAGTCGTGCTCGTACAGCTTCCGCGCCTTGACCAGTACCTTTTCTCGTACGCCGACCTTGCCGAAATCATGAAGCAGTCCGGCGTACTTGATCTCACGTAGCTCCTTATGTGAGAACGTGACGTTGCGATACGCGCCTGACGACGACCGGTCGACCGCCTGGGCCAGAGCCTCGGTCTTGTCGGCGACGCGGCCGGAGTGACCGAAAGTGGTGGGGTCGCGCTGTTCGATAGCGTGCACCGACGCACGCACGAAACCCTCGAACAGCCGCTCGATCTCCTGGTACAGCAGGCTGTTCTCGATCGACACGGCCGCCTGGCCCGCGAGCGCCTTGCCCAGCCCCTCGCTGCGAACGGAATAGGGAACCACCTGCGCGTTGATATCTTCCGGCGTGTCCAACAGAGCCTCGAAATCGCGCTTGCGATTGATGAGCTGCAACACACCGATAACCTCTTCGTTGTGATCGGCCATCGGGATCGTGAGCATCGACTTGGTGCGGTACCCATACTTCTTGTCGAACGACCGGTTGATCGTGTACTCAGCGTCCGGTGCGAGGTAGTAGGCATCGTCGATCCGCAGGGGACGATTGGTCGTTGCCGCGTATCCGGCAATACTCTTGCGGTCGATCGGGATGGTGAACTCGACCAGCGGTATGTCGGGCCGAGAGTGTGTCTGCGACAGCTTGAATCGGAGTACGCGACTCTGCGTGTCGGTCGTCTCGACCAGATAGAGACTGGCGGCATCGGACGACGTCAGTTCTCGCGCACGTGAAAGGATCAGGTTCTGCAGCTCCTCGTAGTCGTGCTCGGTGCTGAGCGCCATGCCGATCTCGGTGAGTTCGCCGATCTCCCTGGTGCGTAGCGCCGCTTCCTTACGGGCGCGCATCGAATCGGCGCGTGCGGCGGCCTCGCGGTAGGCGGTCTTCAGGGCCAGCAAGAGCTGACGCGTACCGTAGGGTCGGGGCAGGTACGCGGCCAGCAAGTCGTCATCCATATCCGCTGGTATGTCCGGCTCGTTCTCCGTTCCGATTGCAATGATACCACCGCCGGAATCGATGAAACCGCGTAGTTGCGCATCGGAGAACGACGATCGGCTCTCAGGAACCGACACGAGGACAGTCGGGCCATTAGCCGCTTCCAAGATCGAGCCAGGTGCGACCAACTCGGCTACCACACCTTCGCTCTGGAGTGCCGGCTCGATAGCAGCGATATCGAACTCGGCCGGCTGGAGTCACGTGTAGTTCATCGCTCCCGCTTACCCGGCGCCGTCACGAATTTAGTTCGCTACCCTCGGAGCTGACGCAGGGCTTCCCGTGCAGCGGTGTAGTCCGGGAACTCTCGTGTTACCTGACTGAACAGCTCGATCGCACGTTCGGTGTCACCACGGTCTTGGTAGAGGATACCCTTGGTGTAGAGCCGGACCGCTTCGTCCGAGAGTTTGATATCCTTGCGTTCGTTCATCAGGCTCTTGGAGAGTGGCTCGAGTTCCGCACCTCGGGTAATCTGGTCGGCCAACTCGACCACCATGTCGAACATGTCTTCCCGCTTACCACGCACGAACTTGGCCTGCATGATCTCGCTGGTCTCGACTTCTACGATGCGAGCATCGAATCTGAGATCGGAGTACCAATCGATGAAGCCACCCAGGATCATGTACTTGGCACCGACGATCTTCCCGATTCGTGCAGCAGTGTTGGCATCTACCTTACCGCTGGCACCCAGGTCGATCTCGCCCAGAACTTCCTGGATCCGACCGCGGTCGACCAAACGCAGGTCAGTATTGATCGCCAACTCCGTGATCAGCATTTGTTGCAGGCCGACTTCGAAAGCGTCGTAGTCTTCGCTCTCGAGACCATAGGAACCACCGTTCTCGAAACTGAGCACTCCGATACCCGGCCTGGTGTCCTGAGCCGCGGCGGGCGGTGTAGCAAGAGCCGCCGCCATTCCGAGGGCAAACAGTGAACGCCACCGCATTGGTCTATCCTCCATCAAGCGTCAGTTCGGTGCCTTCGATCGCGGCGGATACTTCGAGCGGATGCTCCGCTGCCGTTCCCAAACTCCTTGCCGCATCGACCAACTCATCCATGGCTGCATCGTCACGCTCAGGACGATGGTGAAACAGCACGAGGTGCTTCGCCTTTACCTCGACTGCCAGAGCCACGGCCTCCTCGTAGGAGGAATGTCCCCATCCCCTATGCTGATCCAGTTCCTTGCCCGTGAACATCGAGTCGTGCACCAGCACGTCTACACCGCGCAAGAACCGTACAAAATCTCCTCGCCAACCCGGCCCAACCTCGTATTCGCCACCCGGCCCCAATTCGTTGTCCGTAACGTACGCCAGGCTGGAGCCACCTGTTGTCGGGGTGAGCCGGTAACCCAGCGTGTTGCCCGGGTGCCGTAGTCTGATCGTACCCACCTCGAAGTCACCTATTGCGAGCGACTCCTCCATGATGTGTTCCACCGTCAACTTGGCTGCCAGACCGTCGAGCGGAACCGGGAACACCATCGGCTCCATCTGCCGCCGCAGTATCGTCTCGATCGCGACGTCGCCTTGCTGCGGTCCCCAAACTCGGACAGCGTTGCTGCGGTCGAACAGCGGTGTGAAGAAAGGAAGGCCCTGTATGTGATCCCAGTGCGTGTGGCTCAACAACAGGTCTACCGCTACCTCGCCGTTGCCGCGTTCCATCAGTTGGTTGCCCAGCAACCGGATTCCGGTGCCAGCGTCGAGCACCAACAGTCTGCGACCGTCACCATCCATGTACTCCACCGAGACACACGGTGTGTTCCCGCCGTAGCGGGTTGTGAGACCACCGGGGCTGGGGATCGATCCCCTGGTTCCCCAAAAGGTCAGTTTGTATGCCATGTGCCCGCTCTGTTCACGTTACTACCCAAGTTATGACACGCATGGATGTTGTCACAAGGAAAGCGGTCACCGGCAACGGGTGACTTGGCTCACTTGATACCGGCCGCTGCCTCGAGCGCCGCGCGGTCGGTGATCTCGATGTGTTTGCGTGTCACGTTGAGTATGCCGCGCTTGCTGAGATCTCCTATGGTGCGCGATACGGTTTCGCGACTGGACCCGACCATCTGACCGATCGTGTGATGTGTGATCCGCCGGCTGATCTTTGCGCCATCACCTTCGTCCGCTAGCTCAATGAGAAGTCGTGCAATGCGGCCGGGCACGTCGAGCAACACCAACCCGCCGATCTTGTCGTCGGCGCTGCGCAGTCTGCGTGACATGGCCCGCAGCAGACCCAGAGCGATGCGCGGTTGCTCCTCGAGAACTCGGTGAAAGTCATCACGGTAGATCACTATCAGCCTGGAGTCCTCCATCGCGATCACGTTGGCCGATCGGGGCATGTCGTCGATCAGCGCCATCTCGCCAAAGAAGTCGGCCTCACCCAGGATTGAGAGGATTACCTCACGGCCATCTTCGCCGGTGAGAACCACCTTCACCTGGCCTGAATCCACAATGTAGAGCGAGTCCCCCGGATCTTTCTCGAACACGATGATGCTGTTCTTGGGGTACTTCTTCTTGCGGGTAATCAGGCTGATACGCTGGATCTCTGCCTCGCTCAGATCGGCAAACAAGGGCACGTTCAGGAGCGTCTCATCCAGGGTCATTTGCGAGTATCTCGTTGAGGAAGGCAGACCTGCAACATTACGTAGCGGCCGGTCGCCTGTCAATTTGGCCGGTGGTTGGACACTTGCCTGTAAGTTGGTGTGCCCGTTATACTTCACGGTTCTTGAGGCGTGGACTTGCTAAGTAACGGAGTAGAAAAGTGAAAACGGGTATCCATCCAAATTACCAACGCACGGTCGTGCAGTGCGCGTGTGGCAACACGTTCGTGACCCGTTCGACCATGCCGAAGGTCAACGTAGAGATCTGTTCTCACTGCCATCCTTTCTTCACGGGCAAGCAGAAGCTGGTCGACACCGCCGGGCGCGTAGAACGGTTCCGCCAGCGCTATGCGAAGAAGTCCAAGGTGCCGGCGGTTGCGAAGACCCCCGAAACCCCTGACGTCTCAGAGGCCCCCGAGGTCACCAAGGCCACCGAAACCTCCAAGAAGTCCAAGGTGTCGGCGGCTGCAAAGACCCCCGAAACCCCTGAAGCCTCAGGGACCCCCGAGGTCGCGGAAGCATCCGAGGTCACCGAAACCTCCAAGAAGTCCAAGGTGTCGGCGGCTGCGAAGACCCCCGAGACTCCTGAAGCCTCAGAGACACTCGAGGTCGCGGAAGCCTCCGAGGCCACCGAAACCTCCGAGGAGTAGGCTGTGCAGGCGCGGCTCGAGGCCGCGCTCGAACGCGCGGCCGAAATCGAACACGAGCTGGCTGAGCCAGCTACCGCTCGAGATCCTGCAAAGCTCAAGACCCTAGGGCGCGAACACGCCCGGCTCCAGCGTATTCGTCGTGTAGCGGCTCAGTACCAGAAGCTGCAGGACGATCTGGGGCAGGCCCGGGCGTTAACCCACGAGAGCGATCCCGAGATGGCCGAACTCGCCAAGGCCGAGTTGGAGACCCTGGAACCCGAGTTGGCCAAGACCGAAGAGGAACTGCGCGAGCTGCTGGTCCCGCCCGATCCGCTGGACGACCGTGATTCCATCGTGGAGATCCGGGCCGGGACGGGTGGCGACGAGGCGGCTCTGTTTGCGGCCGATCTCTACCGCATGTACAACCGCTATGCGGAGCGCAACGGTTGGAAACTGGAAGCTGTGTCGCTGTCCGAGGGCAAGGTCGGTGGGCTCAAGGAGGTGATCTTTGCCGTCAGGGGTGAGAAGGCCTACGGGCACCTGCGGCACGAGTCGGGTGTGCACCGGGTGCAGCGCGTGCCTGCCACCGAGACTCAGGGCAGAATCCACACCTCCGCCGCCACGGTGGCGGTGCTGCCGGAGGCCGAGGAGGTCGACGTCGCGATTGAGGACAAGGACCTGAAGATCGATGTGTTCCGGTCGTCGGGGCCCGGGGGCCAGAGCGTCAACACGACCGACAGTGCCGTACGGATCACGCACCTGCCCACTGGCCTCGTGGTGCAGTGCCAGGACCAGAAGTCCCAGTTGCAGAACAAGGTGAAGGCTATGGAGGTGCTCCGGGCGCGGCTGCTCGACCGTATGGTGGCGGAGCAGGAATCCGAGCGCGCTCGGGAACGGCGCTCCATGGTAGGGACAGGAGACCGCTCGGCCAAGATCCGCACCTACAACTTCCCGCAGAACCGGGTCACCGATCACCGCATCAACCTCACGCTGCACCGGCTCGACGAGATCCTGGAGGGCGATCTGGATCAGGTGATCAATGAACTCAAGCTGGCCTATCGGGGAGAGCGCTCGGATTCCGAGAACTGAGCAGCCGTCCCAA
>JAUVRV010000272.1 GCA_030597435.1 Gemmatimonadales bacterium
AGTTCATGGGGCATGACGCGACGATGCGTGTGAGTGGAAACCTTAGTGTATCGGCAGATGGCAGCTCGACGCGATACAAGGAAAAGATCGAACAGGGGATCATCGATCCGTCACGGCCGATGTTCACATACCGACCAGGCTTCAAGGGGATCGACGCGGTGACCTCTGCGACCGAAGAATACTTCGCCAGTCGAGGGCTGCTGTTCACCTACAGGGGCGGCCGCAGAGTCTCAGCCTATCACTTGCTTATCGGCGAGTGGCTGGACGTGATCCGGAACGGCGGCGAGACGAGCTGCAACATCGAAAGAGGCTTCGAGGAAGCGATGACCTGTCACATGGCGACTCGATCGTATCGAGAAGGTCGCAAGGTGGAGTGGGACCCGGTTCGCCGACAAATCGTGTAGCGACGGATGGTAAGGCGGTAAGACGGTAGGGCGGTATACAACCGCCCTACCGCCTCCCCGCCTCCCCGCCGACCCCAACCCGCCCAAAGGAGCAGCGTCAGTGCGCACAACGACCCGACTCGCGATCATGATGTTTCTCCAATTCTTCATCTGGGGAGCGTGGTACACGTCTATCGCCGTGTACATGACAGCCGAGGGCATGGGCGACTTAACACACTGGCCCTTCACCGTGAATCCGATCGCGGCCATCGTGGCGCCGTTCTTTCTCGGGCTGGTGGCCGATCGCTACTTCTCGACTGAGAAGGTGCTGGGGGTGTTACACATCCTCGGCGGCCTGGTGATGTTGGCCGTTCCGCAGTTTAGCGGCGCACCAGTGGTGTTCGTGCTGCTGCTTCTGCTCTACAACCTCTGCTTCATGCCAACCCTCGCCCTGGCGAACTCGCTCGCGTTTCACAACATTGCCGATCAGGAAAAACAGTTTCCACTCATCCGGGTGTTCGGCACGATCGGCTGGATTGTTGCCGGTCTCTTTGTCAGCTTGGTGCTCAGGATGCTCGTGACGGCCGGAAGTCTACCCGAGCAGACGCCGCTGCCGCTCTACACGGCGGCAGTGACGAGTCTCGTTTTGGGTCTGTACAGCTTCTCGCTGCCACACACGCCGGCTCCGGCAGCGGGAGAAAAGGTCTCACCCCGCAGCATCCTCGGACTCGATGCGCTGAAGGGACTGGGCAGCAGACCGTTTTACATCTTCCTCGGCGCCTCTCTGCTCATCTCGATCCCGCTAGCGGCGTACTACAACTTCACGCAGCTCTTTCTCGAGGGGACTGGGTTCCAGAACATCGCGGGCACGCAGACGCTCGGGCAGATGTCCGAGGTGATCTTCATGCTCCTGATGCCGTTGTTCTTCGTCCGCCTTGGTGTGAAGTGGATGCTCGTTGCCGGCATGGGGGCGTGGGTTCTGCGCTACGTGTTCTTCGCCCTCGCGGCGCCAAGCGAGGTCTTTTGGATGATCATCGTGGGCATCGTGCTGCACGGAATCTGTTACGATTTCTTCTTCGTCACCGGCCAAATCTACGTCGATAAGAAGTCGACGCCCGCGATTCGCGGCCAGGCGCAGGGGATGCTGGTGCTGGTCACTTACGGGCTTGGAATGCTGATCGGCGCTCAGGCGGCGGGCAACCTCTTCAACGCCTTCCTGGGCGATGCGGGCGCGCTGGCGCTCGGCCAGTGGCAACAATTCTGGTTCGTACCGGCGGCGTTTGCGGCCGTGATCATGGTGGGCTTTGCCCTGCTCTTCAACGACCGGGTCGATCAGCCCCGTGCCGACGCCGCGGACAACGAAACCGCGGCAGCTTCTCAAACGGGCTGATTGAGGCAACCACAGGAGCGGGACGACAGAAAGGCCAATCTGCGAATGGCAAACGACAGACTCGGCGTTGGATTCATCGGTGGCGGATTCGTAGCGCAGTTCCACATGCGGTCGTTCGTCGGTGTGCGCGACGCCGATATCCACGGTGTCGTGACCCGACCAACAGAAGCTGCGGCAGAAGCGGTGGCGCTCGTCAATCGGCTGGGAGTCGGTGAAGCAAGAGCATTCAATTCGGTGACGGAGATGGTGGCGGATCCGTCGATCGATGCTCTTTGGATCTGCGCGCCGAACTTCACCCGTATCGAGATCATGGAGGAGATCGCCGAGGCCGTACTGTCGGGGAAGGGCGAACTCATTGGTGTAGCGTGCGAGAAGCCTTTGGGCCGGAACGTAGCAGAGGCGCGCAAGATGCTCGAGCTGGTGCAGAAAGCCGAATTACTGGACGGGTATCTGGAGAACCAACTCTTTTCGCCGGGAGTCGTGAGAGGCAGGGACATCGTCTGGAGCCGCGGTGCGGCGCTGACCGGTCCCCCGTACTTGGCGCGTTGTGCGGAAGAACACTCCGGGCCACACATGCCGTGGTTCTGGGAGGGAGAGCTGCAGGGTGGCGGTGTGCTGAACGATATGATGTGCCACTCGGTCGAGGTCGCACGCGTTCTGCTGACCCCGCCGCAAGCAGACCGCAGTGTACTGACTCCGGTCAAAGTCTCCGCCCACATATCGTGTCTGAAATGGCAACAGCCGCACTACGCCGGTATCCTGGCCGATCACAGTGGCGGGAAGACCGATTACATCAATCGGCCGGCCGAAGACTTTGCGCGAGCACTCGTGGAGTACCGAGATCAGGACGGAAACGAGCGTATCGTTGAAGCGACAACGTCTTGGTGCTTCGTGGGAGCGGGGCTGCGGCTCAGCATGGAGTTGCTCGGCCCAGAATACTCGTTATCAGTCAACTCGCTGGACTCTGGGCCGAAGGTGTTCTTCAGTCGGCAAGTGACAGGTGACTCGGGTGAGGATCTGGTAGAAAAGCAGAACGCGGAGATGGGGCTGATGCCTATCGTGAGTGACGAGGAAGCCGAGTACGGGTACACGGGTGAAAACCGACACATGGTCCAATCGTTCTTGGCGGGTAAGCGTCCCAGTGAGAACTTCAGTGACGGCGTAAATGTGGCAGAACTGTTGATGACTGCCTACATGAGTGCCGAGCAAGAGAAGACTATTCCATTCCCACCTCCTGGCCTGGAATCGTTCGTACCGGCGGTGGCGAGGGGTGAGTGGAATCCGAAGGCGCGATGAATTCCGAATGTCGAATTCCGAATGATGAATGATGAATGTCGAAGCGTGAATTGTCAGTCGGAGGAAGAATGAAGGTGTTTACCGCGTTCGTGGGCGTTGCCGTTTCGTTGTCCGTAGCCAATGAACCGCTAACAGCTCAGTCCAATCAACAGGGAGCAGCCATGAAAGCCGGGTACGAGCAGATTCTGAAGTCACACAACGGTAGATACTCCAAACATGGCTGGAACCATTACGGACCCGGTTACTTCGATCTCGACCCCGAGACCGGGATTCTCACGTCTCATGGTGGGATGGGTCTGTTCTGGTACTCGGCAAAGGAGTACGGGGACTTCGTGTTGGAACTCGAGTTCAAGACTGCTGACGTCAGGACCAACTCCGGCATATTTCTGCGGGTGCCGGGCATTCCCTCTAGTAATGACTACATCTACCACAGCTTCGAGATCCAGATCGACGATCATGAAGAAGGGACCCACCACACCGGAGCCGTTTACGACGCCGAAGCTCCCAGCGAGCGGGCGTCGCTCGCACCGGGTGAGTGGAACCAATTCAAGATCACCTTCAAGGGTGGTCACATAGATGTCGAACTCAACGGCAAGAAGGTCGTTGATTGGGAGGCTGAGCCACGCGGCAAGGTCACAGACTTCGCCCAACGAGGATACATAGGACTTCAGAATCACGATGACCGCAGTCCGGTTTACTTCAGGAACATCTTTGTGCAGGAGTTGTGAGCCTCGCGCGCGTTTCCCGATTCTCGTCTACTTGAGTCCTTTTTCCGCTTTGAATGTTGCCCACTCCTGCTTCAGCTTCAGGAATTCGTCGATGTTCCCCATTCTGAGGAGAAATGGGTTAGTGACCTTCTCCAGAGCAATCGTCGACGAGGGCCTGCAACCGTAGTCGTGTCCTGGCCAGATAGTGACATCGTCGGGAAGCCTATCGAGGCACTTCTTCAAACTATCGTACTCGGTTCGTGCATCGCGCTCAGTTCCGGTACCGCCGACCTTTCCTACGAATAGATGGTCACCTGTGATGGCGATACGTTGCTCCGCGACATAAATCATGATGTGGTCGTCACAATGACCAGGAACGTGAATCAGTTCGAGTGAGAACGAGCCGAGTTCTAGTATGTGACCGTCCTCCACAGGTAGATCGGGCCTCACACTGGAACCGCGGAAAGCCACGATTCGGGCACCGGTGAGTTTCTTGGCTTTGGCGTTCCCGTTGGTGTGGTCACCGTGGCCGTGGGTATTGATGATGTACTGGGTATGCAGGCCCTGGGCCTCGGCCCTCTCGACCAAGCTCTTAGGGCTGTAGGAAGGGTCTACCAGGGCAGCAACCTTGGCGTCTCGATCACCGATGAGGTAGCCGAAGTTTCTGTCGCCCCCGGTCCGGATCTGTTCGAAAATCAGTTTCATGGATTCACCTCGAGTCCAACTCGTCGTGGCTCAAACGTACCGTAGAGCGCAGGCAGAACGACGAGTGTCAGTAAGGTCGAAGTCACGATACCGCCGATAACAACCGTGGCCAACGGCCGCTGGACTTCCGATCCGGCTCCGTTCGACAGTAGCAGTGGTATCAAGCCCAAAGCGGTGGAAAGCGCGGTCATCAGTACGGGCCGCAAACGCCTCAATGTGCCCCCAAGCCGGCTACAGTCAGCAGGAAACGCTCATCACACTGGCCGATCCGTGTCTCCTGGGAGGTCGCAAAAGCCTGTCAATTATGACTTTAGCTGGAGCAGAGTGGTGAGTCAAC
>JAUVRV010000174.1 GCA_030597435.1 Gemmatimonadales bacterium
AGACTCAGCAACGCGAGCAGAGATAATGGACGCATAGCTACGGTATCCGTACGAGGATCTTTTGGCGCCTTACTTCGTTGCGGGCGGTGATGCGGACAGTGTCCACCACCGTCTGGAAACCTTGTCTCCTGATCTCCAGCACGTACGTGCCGGGAGAAAGTTGATGACGAAAGAGCGGAGTTTCCTGAATGAACACGTCGTCAATCCAGATACTGCCGAATGGGTTTGAATTGACGGTCAGCCAGCCAACCTGTGGCACGGCCGGCTGTTGCAGAGCCGGTCTCTGAGTCTGTGGGCGGGATTCGGTGTTGCGACCACTTGTCACCGGAGGTGTGACCGGATCCGACGAGGGCTGCTGAGTTTGTTCCTCCTCGCCACTGCCGGCTGGAGTGTTCGCGGTTAAACTCACGGTCGAGTCGCGGTCCACAGATTCGTCGTTCGCTGCAAACAGGGTGTCAGTACTTGCCGTGTCCTGTGCCGTCACGACCGGCTGGCTGGCGGATTGACCGTCTGACGGTTGCTGGACCATACGCTCCAGCCAGTACCATCCTCCCACAGCCCCTCCGCCAATCACCGCTAGAGAGGCGAGAACGAGCGGAGCCGTGCGCTTCTTGCGAGGCCGTTTCATGGCCGCGGCCGACGGTGTCAGCTCGGTGGTGTCACCCTCTATCGATGCACGGCTCAAGCGGATCATGGCTGACGGCCGGCTACTCGGTTCGCCCACTGGATTCTCTGGCCAGATCGCGGTGGCAAGAGCTTCCATGTGCTCGAAGCGATGTTCCGGCTCGCGCATGAGCGCCTTGTGCAGCGCGTCGGCTATGTAGTCTGGGATATCATCGCGCACTTCTTTGATCCAGCGTGGTTCCTCAAACAACTTCTTGTAGAGGACCGCGTGTATCGTGTCTTCCTCGAACGGCAGCTTGCCGGTCAACATCCTGTACGCCACCACCGCCAGCGAGTATTGGTCGCTGCGGCCATCGACGTCCACGCCCTTGCTCTGTTCGGGACTCATGTAGTGGGGAGTGCCGACCACCTGACCAGTCGCCGTGAGTTGATGGGTGGCCGATTCGACTGCCTTTGAGATCCCAAAGTCGGTGAGAACCGCTCGCCCTCTCTCGTCGATCATGATGTTCGCCGGCTTGATGTCACGGTGCACAATACCCCGTTGGTGTGCGTGCCCGAGAGCGCACGCCGCCTCCCAGATGATGCGCCGCACCAGATCGGCCGGCATCGGACCTGCCTCCAGTATCTGCTCCAGGCTCCTGCCGGTTACGAACTTCATTACGAAGTAGTGGAACTCCCCCTGGCTCTCCACCGAGTAGATGGGAATGATGTTAGGATGGTCCAGCTTGGCAGCCGTGCGGGCCTCGCGTTCGAACCGCTCCACGATGTTGGCATCGTGGGATAACTCAGGTGGCAGGACCTTGATCGCGACAGGACGCTCGAGCCTCCGATCCGTAGCCAGGAACACCGCCCCCATGCCTCCTCGGCCAAGCAGTTCCTTCAGGTCGTAGTGGTCCACCACTGCGGCTCTCAATTGTGTGAACAGGTGATCCGACGCCGCGTTGAGTTCGATCCGGGGTCCGGTACCTGGGTCTGATGTGTCTGACCCGCAGGAAAGACAGTAGCGGCTGTTTTCCGGAATCGGCGTGTTACAGTTGGCGCAGATCATGTTCTAACGCCCCCCGGCAGGCCTCTCTGCTGAAGAGCGCTTGCGACCTTGGATCATGCGATGCCTCGCCTCTAGCCCATCCTTCAAGGCCTGAACGGTGATAGGCGCCGGTGGCGCAACAGCTAAGATCTCGCTGCTGATTGTGTACTCCGTCGGTAGACCGATGAAATCGACAACCAAGAGAAAGTAATCACCGGGATCCAGAAACGCGCCCCTCGTTTGATTCACCGCCGCCGCATCAGATCCAAATCCGAAATCGACCACGACCAGTGAGTCAGGACGCCAATCCCGAATCACGTAGGTGTCGAGATCGGCAAACTCCTCCGTGACATCGACAGTGAACTGCACGTTCGCACCGGTACCGACCGTGAACGTGTACCAATCGGCGTCATGCGGGGTGTCGATGCTCAGTCTGTCCACGGTGCCGGGCACCGGGATGCTCTGGGCCACCGAGCAGTAGTCGTTCTCCTCATAGCGGTCAGGTACCAGAGCGGAGTGATATCCCGGCTTGATCCGCAGCCCGGTGCGGAGCGGCGTTACGAGATTGAGACTGTCAACGAACACACCGATCCCCGATAGGTTGACTACCGGATCGTAAAACGGTCCCCCTTCTCCGTATGCGATCATTACGTGGTACGTACCGGCGGGTATGTCCTGCAAGGCGATCACAGCCGAGTCGGGTGGTACCTCGAACGTGAAGGTGTATTCCCCCAGGTCGGGAAAGTAGAATCCCAACCCGTCGCAGGGGCGGGAGCCGGCACCCGTACCCCAGTCACCCGGTGCCACGGCGTATACCCCAACACCGTCGCTCGCCAGCACCGACGACGACCAGAACAGCGAGTTGGTCACGTACACGTCAAACCGCGATCCTCCCGCTGGCGACCATGCAGAAACGGTCCAATCGCCGGGCGACGTCGTGGTAAAGGTGTACCAGTCTACACCTAGACGACCATCCCCTCTCCTCACGCGTTCGAAGGCAAGTGCCGGATTGTAGATGCTATCTGAAATGGAGCCGAACTGAGTCGGGACAGAGTCGTTGGGTTCGTAGATGTCACGCTGGCTCACCAGAATCGAGTCGCTGATCAGAAGACCCTCAAAGCCAATCAGAACAGCTTGCGATATCACCGGGGCTGGCGGCGTGACCCACAAGGATAGTATGCCGAACCTATCCAGCTGTCCCGGTTCCTGCGGTATGTACGAATGGAATATCGCGTCCGCCCCGCTAAATGTCGCCGCTAGAGTCTGAGTCAGACCCACACCAAAGAGGTCCACCACCGAGCCGTACCGTACCTGTCGCGGTGCAATACTGTCTAGTTCGTACACGTCCCTCACTTCCACCATCTGAGTGGCGACCTGGGCGCCCTGAAAAGTGAGCGCCGATGCGCTCACCTGCGCCTCACCAGGCGTCGAGGCGAAAAGCCTGCCGTCTTCGCTCACCAAGACGACGGTGACATCGCTGGAGCTATAGCTCACACCCGCATTTGTCACGGTGTCGCCCTGCGACAGCACATGTGCACTGAGCTGGAGGGTATCTCCCATGATGAGCGGGGGGATCGAGTCCAACTGCACCGCCAACTGACTGGAACGATCTGTGGGTACATCGCACGCCCCAATGACTAGCATCGAGATGCCGATTGAGGCACGCGCCAAGCGCACTTTTCCAGCTGGGCTCAGCATGATGCAAACACGATGGGAGGTACGATCAACGCTGTCAAGTCCTTGCAAACATTACAGATAGCCGAGTTACACCCCTAGCCACAGACCCGCCTGGTTACGGCGGGAGTCGCAGCCCACCGTCAGCTATCAGACGATATTATCGGCACAATGTCAGGATTCCCCATGCCCTTGCAGTGCCGAGGATCACCACAACGGCGCGGGACGCGAGTGGTGAAAGGCTGGGTTGGCAACTATCTTCGGGCTCGTTCCAGGCAACTCTGCACCCACGAGATCCACTGTTATGCAATGCTGGCTCATGAAATCGGAACCGGACGTTTACTCCATCGATGACTTGGAGCGCGACGGGTCAACGTACTGGGAAGGCGTGCGCAACTACTCGGCCCGTAACAACATGCGCAAGATGACTGTGGGCGATCTGGTCTTGTACTATCACAGCAATGCCAAGCCACCCGGTGTGGTGGGTGTGGCCCGCGTCATCAAAGAGGCATACGCCGACCCACACCAATGGGACCGCAACAGCAAGTACTTCGATGCCAAGTCGACCAGAGACGACCCACGATGGTCCATGGTGGATGTGGAGTTCGTTGAGAAACTCCCTGCACTAGTGCCACTCGATACGCTCAAGACAACCAAGGGCCTCGAGGAGATGGTCGTCGCCAAACGGGGCAGGCTGTCGGTGCAGCCGGTTACGGAAAAGGAGTTCGAGATCGTCAAGCGGATTGCTCACGGCTAGCGTGTTTTCCGCGCGGCTGGATCCCATTCCAACGTTTGCGGCAATCACTCCGTCTAACCCAACGAAACCAAGGTCAGACTTCGAACGGAGTGCCCAATGCCACGCCATGGCAAGTACCTTCCGCTCTCTCCGGCAACACACTCAAGCAATTCAGAATCCACGGGGTAACGCCACGATTCATAGAGGAGATGGAGGAACTCGGTTACACCGACCTCTCCCCCAACACTCTCGAGCAGTTCCGGATCCACGGTGTCACACCAAAGTTCGTCGAGTCGATGGCAGAGGTCGGTTACGACGACCTTCCCACCAAGGCCCTCGTTCGGATGAGAATCCACGGTGTCAATGCGAGCTTCGTGAAGCGACTCGAGCAGCGGGGGATCAAGGATCTGTCGACCAAAGAGTTAATCGATATGAAGATTCACGGATGGTGAGCTAACGGGGAACGGGGAAAAGGGAACAGGGAACGGTACAACCATCCCTTCCCCCTTCCCTGTTCCCCGTTCCCTGTCACAAATATCTTAACGCCCTCCCGTGGTCGAATCGCCAGCTCTTAGCATCCTATCAAAAAAATCCGCCGCCGCTACGTAGGCTGCCATCCAGTTGCGGTGTAACAGAAAGCCATGCACCTCGTCAGGGAAGATCAACTGCTCGTAATACACTCCCCGCTTGCGTAGCTGCTCAACCAGGTCGATGGTTTCACTGAAGGGGACGTTGCGGTCATCGTCTCCGTGGATCAACAACACCGGAGACCGCCAACCGTCAAGCGCCGCCATTGGTGAGGACTCGAATGCAAGACGACTGACTGCGGCTTGCTCGGCCGGATTGTAGCTGGGCACGAAGTTGCGAATCACGAGGTTCCAGTCGTGCACTCCATGTAGGTCAACACCTGCAGCGAACAGATCCGAGGCGCGAGCCAGACCCAACGCCGTCAGGAAACCGCCGTACGAGCCACCCCACAGACCGATGCGACTGGGATCCACGTCCGCCCTACTCTGGAGGTAGAGTCCCGCGCCGAGCACGTCGTTGAACTCACTGGCACCATGCGCACCGTAGTTGAGAGCCTCTCGGAACTCCAAGCCGTAACCGATACCGCTACGGTAGTTGACTGATAAAACGACGTAGCCCTGACTCGCCAGGTATTGGTTCAGCGCGTACGCGTTGTGGTAGTAACCGCGGTGGTGCCAGCCGAGCAGCATCTGACGCCGAGATCCGCCGTGGAAGAAGAGAACAGCCGGATACTTATCACCTGGCTGTTGGTTGGCCGGCAAGAACAGCTGGCCGTGGATCTGCATGCCATCGGCAGCCGAGAAGATGACCTGTTCCGGCTCGACCAAGTCGGCCGATGGGAAGCCCCTCGGCAGGGATTGGGGGGCGAGCGGCCGGATTGCGCCTGAACCCGACTTGATCGCGGCGTGCGCGGGCCGCCTCGCGTCGGCCACGAGCATTGCGACTGCGCCATTGACGGGAGCCGGTGTCCACTCACTACCATTCCCGGTCGTGATTGATTCAGGCCTGCCGCCGTCTACCTTGACACTCCAGATGTGGCGCCGGTCTATGTCGTCCTGATTCGATGAGTAGACGAGCTGGCTGCGGTCGGAGGTGAGCAACACTTCCTGCACTTCGAATTCACCAGGCGTGAGCAGAGTTGCGGCACCACCATTCGCGGACACGGAGTACAGGTGTGTCCAGCCATCCTTCTCCCACGGGAACACGACGTGGTTGCCGTCGCCCCAGAAAAGCTGGGTGCCTGCAACCACACCGCGAAACACGCTGCCTGTACCTTTGTCTGCTTGCCAGATTTCTCGCCCGATTCCGGACTCCATGTCAGCCACACGGATCGACCACGGCAACGCTTCGCGCTGCTCCACGAACGGAACGGTGCCGCTCACCTGCGGCTGGCGGATAAACGCAATCTGGCGACCGTCGGGTGACCAGACCGGGCTGCGATCACGATCCACACTGGGATCCAGATAACGCAGCGATTCGGAGGCAATGTCGTATGTGCCGATGAAGCTGTGATCGCCCCTGCTACTCACGAACGCCAGCTTGGCACCGTCTGGTGACCAGCGGAGCGATCCCGCACCACCGCGTATCTGAAATAGCTGAGCCGCCGTCGCATCTTCCTCCAGCGTCATGGACCAGACTTGACCACGTTGCATGAAGGCCATTCTGTCGCCCACCGGCG
>JAUVRV010000333.1 GCA_030597435.1 Gemmatimonadales bacterium
GACCCCGATGATCGCTACAATACCGCGCAGGACTACGGTATGGCCCTCATCGATGCAACCGACGGAGTCGACGTTGCGCGGTTACGACGGATACTTGGGTGAGAGTACCCCCAAGGATCTCTCAATAGATCAATTGCAAAACAGAATGGAGTTCACGGAGCGGTGAAGCGATTCCCGGCTTACGATCCGCCCGAGTACGTAGACTGGCAACCGGACCCGCGGCTGAGTGCGGAGTTTGTCGAGTCGTGGTCGCGAGATGCCGCACGACGTGCGATCATCGATGGCTTGAGTCGGGAGGCCAAACTGGATCTGCATCGTGGTCTATTGAGGACGAGACTACATGACATCACGCTGATGCGCTGGGTCAAGCAGGGTGTCATTTCGAAAGCGTGGTTGGGGACTGGTGAAGAAGCAACGACTGTAGGGCCGGTACACGCGCTGGATCGGACACTCGACGTTGTGGCGCCAATGATCAGGAACGCCGGTGCGTGCTGTGAGATGGGCATGTCCGTCACCAACATGCTGCGCGGGTATTTGGGCACTTACGACTCTCCGTCACACGGTAGGGACGGGCACGTAGGGGACTTCTCCCACCGGGTGCTCCAACCTGTTTCCAACATCGGCACCATGCCGCCCGTCACAGTAGGCATTGCCTTGGGATTCAAGTTGCGCAAGGAGAACGGTGTGGCCTTGACCTGGATCGGCGATGGGTCAATGAAACACGGCGGTACACACGAGGCTCTTGGATTCGCGGCCGCTCAGCGGCTTGCGGTGATCTTCATCGTGCAGAACAACCAGATAGCCCTGGGTACCCGTGTGAGCGTGCATCATCCACAGGAGACGTTCGACCAACTGCATCAAGCATATGGCATTGCTGGATGGTCTTTCGACGGGAACAACGTACTCGACGCGTATGCGGCAACCAGGCTCGCTGCGCAGCACTGCCGTGATGGTCGGGGCCCGGTGGTGTTGTCTGCTGAGACCTTCCGCATGGGTGGCCATGCGACACACGACGAGCGCGAGGCGCGCGCGCTGATTCCCGCCGACGTATTCGTGTACTGGGGAGCGCGCGATCCGGTTGGTCTGTACGAGGAGTATCTCACGAGCGATGGAGTAACGCTCGAGACTCTGCATGCGGTGGAAGCGGAGGTCGCTCACGAGGTCGAAGTGGCGGAACGCGAGGCCCTGGCAAGCCAAGAGATGAATCTCCCGCGGGGCGAGACGGCATTGGATGGAGTGTACGCCCCGGTTGAGTAGTGGGCGGTAGGCAGTGGACGATATCTGGTCCACCACCTACCACCGATGGTCGCTCATCCCCCGATCAGTGCCTTGAAGGCAACCCACAGCGGCTTCACAGCAAAGAACAGCACGACGAACAGAACTGGTGGCACCACGAATTTCACCATGGTGGACCACACTCTGCGCAGGTTGGCGTTCTCCATTCCGATCGACAGCTCCTGCTCGACTTGCGGTAGTGCGCGATACCCGACCAAAATGGCCGTGCACAGACCGCCTACCATGAGCAGGAACGTACCCACCAGCTTATCGGCAAAGGTCAGGATATTCAGGTTGTACGCGGACGGGATACCAGCCAGTGTGATCAAGATGCCAAACGTCACAGCGGCGCGGGCGCGGGGCCATTGCCAGCTGTCGATTATCGCTGCTACCACTACCTCGAGCAGCGAAATCGCCGACGTCAATGCGGCGAAGAATAACATGATGAAGAAGGCGGCGACAATTATGTTGCCACCTGAGCCAAGCGACTGCAGGGCCGGCGGAATCGTGATGAAGAGCGTGCCGACGGTGTTGTCCGTGTTGAGTACTCCACCGAGGCCGATTGCCTCCCCTAGCCCGAAGTGGAAGATGATCGGGAAGACTACCAGTCCGGCGATGAAAGCCACTCCGAAGTCGGTCGCGGCGATAGTCACGGCCTCACGGCCAAGATTCGTTTTGTTCTTGAGGTAGGAAGCGTATGTCATGAGGGCTCCCATACCGAGGCTCAACGAGAAGAACGCCTGTCCGGCGGCATCGGTGATTATCGCCGTGTCGAGGAGTTCACTGAGTCGGGGCTTCAGGTAGTATGCGTACCCGGCCCCGCCACCCGACAGCGTGGTAGCCCAGATTGCCAATCCCACCAGGAGAACGAACAGCATCGGCATTAGTATCAGCGCCGTTCGTTCCAGGCCCTTCTTCACGCCACGCAGAACGATGATCACCGTGATCGCCATGAAAAGAACATGGGTAATTACGGCGGGCATGTTCGTGCCGACTTCGTTGAAGTACGTCGCCGTATCCTGGGGAATCGCGCCGCGCAGGGCGTCGAAGGCAAAGCGCATCGTCCAGCCTGCGATCACCGAGTAGTAAGACAGGATCCCGAATCCACAGAATACGAAGAGCCAGCCCAGAGGTGCCCAACGCGATCCGCCAAGTTGACGTACGGCCTTTACGGGCGACACCTGAGTCATACGGCCGACCACCAACTCGGATGTCATTACCGGTAGCCCGATCAACGCCACAAAGACCAGGTAGAGAAGAACGAAAGCCGCACCACCACCTTCGGCCGCTACGTAAGAAAACCGCCACATGTTGCCCAGTCCCACCGCTGATCCTACCGCAGCCAGGATGAAACCGAGGCGTGTACCCCACGCACCTCGGTCGGGTGATGCCGATGGAGCTTCCATTTACTCTCTCCTGTTAGGGTGCCACTAGATAAACCGTAGAGCACGGGTTGTCTAGACTCTACCCCTTTATCCATGCTGTGAGCGCTGGTAGCTTGGGTCATGCTAACCGCTACTCTGCTGCTATCCCTGCAAGTCAGTTCACCGCTCGCGGTGGTCGACGATACGATTCGGGTCGAGCAAGACATCATCGACTATGACATCACAGTGTTCATTCCCGACCGCGGCGAATCGATACGGGCCTCGGCGCAGATCCGGTACGTGGTCAGAGGTGGTATTGGGCCACTGGTCTTGGACTTCGATGAAGCACTGGACGTAGACTCGGTGTTGCTGAACGACGGTCGCGTCGGCTCGCGTGGTTCTGACTGGGACTGGGAAGTGATCGAGGGTGCAGAACCGGATTTCCTGGTGCTGCGCCAATGGAGCCAGGTGGGCGATACGCTGTCTGTGACGGTTCACTATCACGGCTCGCCCGCAGATGGGCTTGTGATAGGCAAGAACGTGCACGGTAGGCGCACCGCGTTTGCCGACAACTGGCCCAACCGCGCGCGCCATTGGTTTCCTTGCGAAGACCATCCCAGTGACAAGGCCACCGTGTCATTCACCGTCGAGGTACCTGACGGGTGGAGTGTGGTCGCCAACGGCCTGCTGGTTGGGGTCGACTCCCTGGAGACCGGACGCACGGTTTGGCGCTGGCGAGAAAGCCGACCGATACCCGTTCACACCATGGTAATCGGGGCCGGTGAGCTGACGGTGGCCGATCTCGGTGAAGTGAACGGTGTTCCCCAAACTTCCTGGACCTTCCCGCAGGACTCGGCCTTTGCCGTGGAGCAGCCGTTTCGTCGCGCTGTGCAGATCGTTAGGGTGCTCGACAGCGTGGTGGGGCCGTTTCCCTACGACAAGCTGGCGCACGTTCAATCGTCCACCCGCTACGGCGGCATGGAGAACAGCTCAGCCATCTTCTATGCCGAGGCGGCGTACTCGAGTCGTCGCATGGGTGAGGGACTGGTCGCACACGAGACCGCACACCAGTGGTTTGGTGATGCAGTGTCACAGTACGACTGGCACCACCTGTGGCTGTCGGAGGGGTTCGCCACATACTTCGGACCGCTGTTCTTCGTATTCGTTGGAGAGACCGACAGGTTCGAGGAGGCGATGCGTTCCAACAAGCGTCGCTATATGGGGTCTGGGGTGGTAGACCGCCCGGTGATCGATACCACGGTGCAGGACCCGTTCGAGCTATTGAATGCCAACAACTACCAGAAGGGCTCTTGGGTGCTGCACATGCTCAGAAGTGAGCTGGGAGACTCGTCGTTCTTTGCCGGCATCCGCAAATATTACCGTGTGTACCGTGACTCGACCGTGTTGACCAGCGATTTGGCGGAGATCATGTCCCGTCAAGCGGGCCGGCCCATGGAGTGGTTTTTCGAACAA
>JAUVRV010000320.1 GCA_030597435.1 Gemmatimonadales bacterium
CACCAGGGAGCCACCCACTACTACGGTTGGTTGGTGGCGATGTCGGGCAGTGATTTCGCTGCCGCCGAAGATCGGCTCGAACTAGCGAAGGCCGACGGCATGGCTCCGGAGTTGTACACCGACCTCGTCCAAAGAACAGAGGCCGCCAAGCCCGACCGATCACCCTTGATACCCATCGCCAGCATTGTTGGTGGGTTTCTGCTGGTAGGACTCATTCTGTACTGGCTCTTGGGGCGTCGTCCGGTCAACGCTTGACCCTTTTCATGACGCCCGCCCCGGGTAGCCCCTCAGGAGGCTGACAATGAATTCGCAGCTGTCCGTGAGCCACAAGACGCGGCTAGTCCTTGCCGGGACCGGCCTCGTGCAGGGTTTCGTCTATTACCTCGCCCACGAGTTCTGGCCCGACGATCCAACTGCTGTAGCGCTGACGGTAGCACCCGTGTTCTTCGTGTCCGTGGCTGCTGTAATCATCCACCTGTCATGGACCGGATCCGACCTCAAGAGACTCGCCACCGTAACCTCAGTGGTCTCAGCGGTGTTCGCGGTTCTCGCTTTCTGGGTGTGGCGCCAGGTACCGGGTGAAGGCGCACTATACCAGAACGACGATGCGGGCATGCCAACCTTGATCCTGGGTGCAGCAATGGCAGTGTACGTATTGCTGCCGTTCATCCAGATCTATCAGAAGAGCGGGAAACGCGAATACCCCTACGTCGATCTGTTTAGCCACAGTTGGAACAACTTCTACATCCTCGCGATCGGCGGCTTATTGGTGGGAAGTTTCTGGTCGATCATATTCCTGTGGTACGAGCTGTTCAAACTGATCGACATCACCTTCTTCGAAGACGTGTTCACCCACGCAGCATTCGTGAGCATGGGCCTGACGACGGTGTTCGGTTACGGTGTCGCACTCGGCCGAGAGCGCGAGAAAATAACGAACACACTGCGCGGCATAACGATCGCTGTCTTCCGCACACTCATGCCGTTGCTTGCGCTCATAGCCCTGCTGTTTCTCGTGAGCCTCCCTTTCACCGGACTGCAGCCGCTATGGGACACCGGACACGCGTCGGCGGTACTGCTCTCGCTCGTCGGCCTCACGATCCTGTTCCTCAACGGCGTATACCAGGATGGTACCGGCGACCCACCGTACGACCGACGGGTCAGAATCGGCGTCGGGGCGGCAATCGTGGGTTTGCCAATATTCACAGGGATCGCCTTCTACGCTCTGACACTTCGCATCGGGCAGTACGGTCTGACACCCGGCCGGCTCTACGGCGTGTTGTTCACGCTAGTAGCAGCACTGTATGCCATCGGATATGCGATCGCCGTTTTCAGACGCCGTGGCGCTTGGATGGGAACAGTGCAGCAGGTAAACATGGGAATGTCCTGGGTAGTCGTCGCATGCGTCATCGCAGTGCATACACCACTGCTCGACCCACTAACACTGAGCGCAGACAACCAGATTAGTCGACTGTCGCAAGAGAAGGTCGACGCGCGGGAGTTCGACTATGGGTTCATGCGCTTCCGACTCGGGCATGCCGGGTACGACAGGCTCGCCGAGATGGAACAGTTGAACGACCACCCTCAGGTGACTCTCATTCGAGAACGGATAGAAAACACACGCGCTGCTGAGTCGTATCGAGAAGTACTCGCGCAACCCACCATCCTCCTAACCATGGATGAAATCGGGTTGCTGTATCCTGAGCACACTCTACCTGAGGGCCTGTTCCAGTTCATGGCCAGTAACATCACGCGTGACCAAACCCGGGACTGCAAGGAAGAGAGCGATTGCCTGATTGCGCCGGTCGCATTGGACGACGACAACGACTACGAATACCTCTTCATCTTATCGGGACTGAACGACTACGAAATCCTGGCCTACGATCGCAACAGTGAGGGTGAATGGGAGAGGATCGGTGAGATGCATCGCGTTGGGCTGGATCTGGAGCTTCCCAATCGGCCTGCGTTCCTCGACACGCGAGGGCTGCAAGGAGCGATGCCAGTGGAGATACCATGGCGTGATCTCGAGATCGGGGGAATCCGGTTGCGACTGGAGGAAAGGAAGCAGTAGGAGCGGTGGCCCGGATGCCCGGTTTCCCGGTTTCCCGGCCACGCATCAACCCACCAGCTGAATGGAGAATCGCCCGATCCTAGCCCCAGGCTCTTAGTCTGGGGTTCCCCCCCGTCGGCCTTGGCGGCCGGTCCTGCTCTCGGCGACCGGTCCATTAGACTCAGGTCCCGCCCGGCGTGACCGCCGGGGTATCGGGACCGCCGGACTCGGGATCCCCAAGCACGCTTGGGGTCAGGCCGGCTGTGCATGGGGCGGTGGGCGGTCGGGAAACCGGGCAACCGGGACACCGGGATACCGGGGCACCTCACCCACGATGTCAGCATGTAGATTGTATAGATGCGATCCCGGCCCCACGGGATCCGGTAATACCAACAGCAAGGCAAACGACCCATGAAACGATTCAGCTACGTTCAGCTCGCCACCCTCATCGGATTGGCGGCAGTTCTCACCGCTGGTATACAACCCGTCCAGGCGCAGGAAGGCGGGTTCGTCAAAGAGTTCGGCACCATGTGGACCTTTGATGCTCCGCCGCTGGACTACTGGGAGGGGACCTACGGATTCCGACCCGATCAGGCGTGGCTCGACCACGTGCGGCTGTCGACTGCGCGGATCCCCGGATGCTCATCCTCATTCGTGTCGGCAGACGGGCTCCTGCTCACCAATCACCACTGTGCCCGGGGCTGTATCTCAGCTACCTCTACGGCGGACTCCAACTACCAGGAGACCGGTTTCGTGGCACGGAGCTTTGGTGAGGAAAAACAGTGCCCCGGAATGTACGCGGATCAACTGCAGTCGATGGAGGACATCACCGACCGCATCCGAGGCGCGGTAACTGCCAGCGATCCGGCAACGCAAGTCCATCAGCGTGACTCGATCATGGCACTCGTACGGAACGAGTGCAACGAGTCAACAGGTCTCAACTGCCAGGTCGTGAGGTTTTACCAGGGCGGCATGTACTCGCTGTATCGCTACAAGCGCTTCACCGATGTCAGGTTGGTCATGGCACCAGAGGGACAAGCTGCCTTCTTCGGTGGTGATCCTGATAACTTCACCTATCCGCGGTACGACTTGGACATGACGCTGTTCCGTGTCTACGAAAGCGGTGCTCCGCGACAGACTGATCACTTCTTCACATGGAGTGACTACGGCGCGGCCGAAGACGAGTTGGTGTTCGTCATCGGGAACCCTGGCTCCACCGGCAGGTTGCTGACCATGGCGCAGATGGAGTACCTGCGCGACGTGCAGTATCCGGCTCAACTGGCCAGCTACGTACGGCGACTCGAGGTGGTGCGGGTTGTGGCAGCCCGGAGTGAAGCAGACCGTCGCCAGAATGAGAACTTGATCTTCGGGCTGGAGAACTCCTACAAGGCTGTGAGCGGCTATCTGACCGGCCTACTCGATCCCACGATCATGGCCAAGAAAGCAGCCTTCGAAGCCGACTTCCGGGGCCGCATCGCAGCCGATCCCGAGCTGCAAGCCAAGTACGGAGTGGCATGGGATGTGATCGCCGAGACGCAGCAGGAACTCGCGCAGCTGGCAGCGCAGAGCAGTTTCTACGGCTTCGGTGGCTCACAGCTCTTGGGGATGGCGGGGAGCATCATCCGACTGCCCGAGCAGACGGCCCTGCCCGACTCACTCCGCATGGCTCAGTATCGCGGTGAACGACTCGATCGGACGCGATCACAGATCGTGGCCCCGCGCTCGTTCGACATGCAGGTCGAGCAGATGACCCTCACCGCGCAACTGCATGCGGCTCACGCGGCGTTGCCGGAAGGAGATCCGTTCCTGCGCGCCGTGCTAGATGGACGTACTCCGGAAGCTGCGGCAGATGCGTTGTGTTCCGGCACCCAACTGGGCGACCTCCCGGTTCGCACGGCACTGTTGCAGGGTGGCGCAGCCGCGGTTGCAGCATCGGACGACCCGATGATCGTGCTGGCACGAGCTATCAATCCGCTCAGCCTCGAGGTGGGTGAGCGCGTCGCCGCACTAAACGCCACGGTTTCGGCCAACGCGGAATTGGTGGGTCAGGCTATCTTCGCCGCTTATGGCAAGTCCCTGCCACCCGACGCCACTTTCACACCGCGAATAAGTGACGGTGTCGTGAAGCGCTATCCCATGAACGGCACGGTCGCGCCTTATAAGACAACCATGTACGGTCTGTTCGCACGTGCCGAGGAGTTCGACC
>JAUVRV010000282.1 GCA_030597435.1 Gemmatimonadales bacterium
CGATCGCCGATAGCCGTAGCCAAGAAACATAACGGGCATCCCCAAACCCATTGTGAAGATCTGTTCATACGCGGTTCGCACCTGAGTGGAGACGCTAAATTTGGGTACGCAGAAATCGACTAATCAGGGGTATCAATGCCAGACCTAATCTACCTCGACAACGCGGCTACCAGCCTTCCGAAGCCGGACGTGGTACACGACTCGGTTCGGGATTTCTATCGCGAGAATGGTGTGAACCCAGGCCGTACGGGATGTGACTTGGCGTTGCACGCCGAAGAGATGATCCATGGCACGCGAACACGCCTGTCCAATTTCTTCAATCAGAGTCTGGTCGACGCCGGTGTGACCAAGGATCCCAATCGGCTCGTGTTCACCTTGAACGCCACGATGAGTCTCAACCTCATCATCAACGGCATGGTGAGGCCCGGTGACCACGTGGTTACCACGAAGCTCGAGCACAACTCGGTGATTCGGCCGGTGAACCACAAGGTGAAAGAGGGTGCCGAAGCAACGTTCGTGGATCCCGATGCCGAGGGCTATCTAGATCCTGAGGACCTGCGCAAGGCGATCAAGTCGAACACGACTCTGGTGATAGTGAATCATGCGTCGAATGTGACTGGCGTCGTGCAGGACCTCGAGGCAATAGGCCGAGTGTGCAAGGATGCGGGTGTACCCCTAGCCGTTGACTCGGCACAGACTGCCGGTGTACTGCCGATCGACATGGCTAAGTGCAACATCAGTTTCCTGTCATTCACCGGTCACAAGGGGCTGCTTGCACCTACTGGTACCGGGGGCATCTGTGTGGCGGACGACGCCGAGATCGAGGGTACCATCTATGGCGGCACCGGCGTGCGCAGTGCGTATCCCTATCACTTAGAGGAGTACCCCTACCGGCTCGAAGCGGGCACGCAAAACCTGGCGGGCATCGCCGGTCTCTCGGCGGGCTTGGATTGGATAGAGAACAAGGGACTCGAGAACATCCATAGCCACGAGGTTAGATTGCTTGGCATGTTGCAGGACGGTCTGTCGGAGATCGACGAAGTCACATTCTGGGGAACCAAGAGACTCGACCGGCGGGTGGCCACGATGTCGGTATCCGGGGCCAACTACGACCCCTCTGATATTGGGACCTACTTGGACGTCGATTACAACATCCTGACACGTACCGGTTTGCACTGTGCTCCGCTGTTACATGAGTTTCACGGTAGTGCTCCCCGAGGCACTGTTCGATTGTCGGTCGGTCCCTTCAACACGGAAGAGCATGTTGCGGCAGCGGTCAATGCTGTGGCAGAGATTGCGTCCCACCGACCAGCGGCCGGCGTGGCGTCATCGGCGGCAGTGGCAAGGGATGGGTGTTAGACTGAGGTATGTCCTTTCGGCTTGGATATCCGACATGCGAAGTGTTTGCATAATTAGTGTGGTTCTCCTTGCCCTCCTGCCTCTGCAGGCGCTCGATGCTCAGGTCGTGCGTGGAGATCTCGTAGACCGAGTGACACAGCAGCCGGTTAACAGAGGATTCGTCGTCCTGATCGACACGATTGGGAATGAGCTGGTGCGGGGGCGGATCGATCGCGCGGGGGCGTTTCGCATGGTGGCGCCAGGTCCAGGCCAGTACAAACTCAAGACGCAGATAATCGGTATCAAGTCTACCGAGTCCGACCTGTTCGAACTCTTCGCCGGCCAGGTGTTCGAGCACCGGTTCGAGATCGCCGCATCTTTGGTGGTGCTCCCTGCTATTGTGATCGAGGACGTGCGAACGTGTCAAACTGCTGCTGAAGCCGGTCTCGCAGCGACCACACTGTGGGAGGAAGTCCGCAAGGCGCTGAGCGCGGTCGCCTGGACTGAGGGAGAGGCTCTGTTGCGCCATCAGCGGGTCCGCTACGAGCGCGAGCTACATCCCAGGACTCTACAGATCCAAGACGAACGGCGGTCGACGAGCGCGGAGCTGTCCCGTGGCAGTCCGTTCCATACCCCCGGGGCCGAGAGCCTGATGGAACTCGGGTACATCCAACAGACTGATGACGACGAATATTACTATTACGGACCCGACGCCAACGTTCTCCTGTCGGAAGAGTTTGCACGGATGCATTGTTTCTGGCCCAGACCGGGTTTGGATGATGCCTCACTCGTAGGGCTTGCATTCAAACCTGTCATAGGCAGGGATGTGGCAGATATCCAAGGCACCCTTTGGATCGACAAATACACCTATGAACTGCGCTACTTGGAATTCAACTACACGCGGCTCCCGGTAACGATCGAACGCGGGAGAATCGGTGGCCGGGTCGAATTCGAGCGTCTCCAGGAAGGGCCTTGGATCGTATCGCGCTGGTGGATTCGCATGCCGGTGGTTTCGTACCGCCGGACCAAGCCGATCGCCGATCCCGACTATTGGACTCCGCACGAACTGGTGGCCATACACGAAGTAGGCGGGTGGGTAGACGAGGTTTACACTCGGAGTGGCGCGCCCGTCCCTCGCGTGACCGGTGCGACCATCGTTGGCCGGGTGACTGAGCAATACTCTTACAGACCAATTCTCGGCGTTCCGATTGTCTTGCTCGGCAGTGTGCTGCAGGCTCCAACAGACGAGGCCGGTCGGTTCAGGATAGACGATGTACCGGCGGGTGAATACTTCATCACCCTGGGCGATTCGTTCTTGGACAGCCTGGGTTACGTACCCTCCCCTATCAGGGTGCGCGTCTCGGGGCAATCCTCGGTCGAAGTCGACGTGACTGTCGTTCCCGGCGAGATGGCGTGGTCCGCGGTGTGTCCTAACCCGGACCAGCGTAACGACACGCTCGGCATCGTGACTGGATTGGTGCGAGAAGAGTTATCTGGAGTTCCCGTACGTGGAGTGAACGTCGTTCTGACACGCAGGGACAGCGCCGAGACAGCCGGTCAGCAGCAATCCCAGAACACACCTCGCTTTGCGACCACCACGAATGCCGCGGGCTACTACAGGATCTGCGGCGTTCCTGCCGACGTGCAGTTGACGGCGACGGTGAGTGTCAAAGGCCGGACGCCAGAGACGACGACCATCTCTGTGTTGGCAGGTGGTGTCATACGCCTCGATTTTTCGTTCGATCGGGAAGGGCGGTAGCACGGACACCCCCTTTATCTTTCTGGCATCCTGACTGGCCCCGGCCGCCGGGTTATGGCGTCGCGACCGCCGGGCGAGCGCGACCCCCGGAAGCGGGGCAGGTGATTCATGGTAACCCCTGTCTGAAGCCAGGGGTTGGGTTGTGTCATCGGTGGCGGTATCCGCGTTCTGATGATCATCCGCGGCAGCAAGTCCTCTTAACCGGAGTGAACCGTGAGCTTTCTATCGCATCTCGAATGCGGTCTCTGTGGTAAGGAACAAGACGCCGACAAGGTCTGGAACCTGTGTCCGGAGTGCAGCAAGCCGCTCCTGGCCCGGTACGACGTGAAAGCGGCGGCCAAGGTCTTTGACAAAGGCAAGCTTGCCGGCAGAGAGCCCAACCTGTGGCGCTATCATGAAATGCTACCCGTGCGGGATGCGAAATACCGCATCTGCCTGGGTGAGGGCTACACGCCTATCATGCACGCCGAGCGGCTCGGCGCAGAGGTTGGCTTGGAAGGGTTGTACATCAAAGACGAAGGACTGAATCCCACGACCTCTTTCAAGGCACGTGGCCTTGGTATGGCCGTGTCCCGGGCGTACGAACTAGGTGTAAAAGAGGTCTCGATCCCATCCGCCGGCAACGCGGCAGGCGCAATGAGTGCCTACGCGGCAGCCGCGGGCATGAAGGCCTACGTATTCATGCCACAAGACGTACCGAGGCCATTCATCTCCGAATGCAAAGCACTCGGCGCCGAGGTGACCCTGATTGATGGCCTGATCACCGACTGTGGCAAGGCGGCGGCCGAGTTAGCGAAGAAGTACAACCGGTTCGATATCTCCACTCTGAAAGAGCCCTACCGCATCGAAGGAAAGAAGACCATGGGGTACGAGGTGGCCGAACAGATGGATTGGGAGCTACCTGACGTGATCATCTACCCCACCGGTGGCGGAACCGGGATGGTCGGGATGTGGAAGGCCTTTGCCGAGATGGAAGCACTAGGGTGGATCGGAGCTGAGCGGCCGCGGATGGTGACCGTACAGTCAACTGGCTGCGCGCCGATGGTGCGGGCGTTCGAGCAGGGCACCGAATTCGCCGAACCATGGGAGGGTGCCAAGACTGTAGCCGACGGCCTGCGGGTGCCGGCAGCGGTGGGCGATTTTCTCATCATGCGCGCGCTGCGGGAGAGCAACGGTATTGCCGTGGCGGTGTCGGACGACGAGTTGATGGCGGGCGCCAACAAGATCGGTCGCACACAAGGTTTGTTCGTTGCGCCCGAAGGTGGAGCCACGCTGGCTGCCTTCGAGCAGCTGAGAAAACAGGGCTGGATCCAAGACGGTGAGAAGGTCCTGCTGTTCAACACTGGCAGCGGCCACAAGTACGAGCATATGTGGAAATGATCGACAACGAATGATGAATGTAGAATGTCGAATGATGAATGATGAAGTCCCCTCTCCACCCCAACGTGCTAGATGCTGGATTCAGATGTGCCGCGAGGTCCGAGGTGTTGGGTGGGGACTTCTACATTTAATCGTCGGGAACGATCGGAACTGAATCCAAAGACGTAGCTGCAGCCGGTTCGGCCTCCGCCATCTGACAGCTCCACGCCGCCGCGCTCCTCGCG
>JAUVRV010000275.1 GCA_030597435.1 Gemmatimonadales bacterium
AACAGGACTGGCTGTTCATCAAGGAGCGTGACGCATACGTCTCTGAGGAAAGCACAGAGTCGTATCCGGCAGATTCCGTCTTCTCGGGCCTGACCGTTGAGCAACTGCGAGACGGGATCGACAGCAGTGAAGATGTCGAGCAACGACTAGCTGAACTCAACGCACCGCGCTCGGATGTGACTCCGTCCCGCACCAAGGTCATGCTCGCGGAAACAGCACGTGACGCGTTCTCCAAACCCGGCTGGTTGTTCGAACTCAAGTACGACGGGTACCGTCTGATAGCAGGACGGGAAGACGGCGAAGCCGTGCTGAGATCGAGGGCTGGTAACGACCTCACGGCAACGTTCCCGGACATCGCCAAGGCAGTGAACCGACTGCCCTACGACGATTTCGTGTTGGATGGTGAGGTGGTGGTTCACGACGATCGAGGTTTGCCCAGCTTCCAGCGGTTGCAGAAGCGGGGCCGTCTGAGTCGTCGTCTGGAGATACAGCGGGCTGCCGCCGAGTTGCCGGCAACGCTCTATGCGTTCGACCTGCTTGGCTTTGCGGGTTACGATGTTCGTCCCGTTCCCCTCGAGACCCGGAAGGCCCTGCTCCAGGAGATCCTACCCACGGTGGGGCCCTTGCGCTACTCTGAGCACATCGCCGAACAGGGCGAAGCGATGTTCGAGCAGGTACAGCAGATGCGCCTTGAGGGGATAGTCGCCAAGAAAGCGGATTCACCCTATCGAGCTGGACGGTCAGCGGACTGGGTGAAGATCCGCGCCGACCGCACCGACGATTTCGTTGTAGTCGGGTTCACCGATCGCAAGGGAACGAGTGGCGGGTTCGGCGCACTCATTGTGGCCCAGTACAGCGGGGAAGAACTCATCTATACCGGTCGAGTCGGTACCGGTTTTTCTGGAGCACAACTCGACGAGATCCGCGCGCAGTTGGATGAACGTCTGCGTGACGAGCCTCTCTGTTCGGGCCCGGTTCCAACCGGCAAGGGCCACCACTGGGTCGAACCCGAGCTGGTGTGTGAAATTCGATTCCGCGAACTGACCGACGACGGACTACTGAGGCATCCGGCGTTCCTGCGGTTCCGCGACGACAAGCTGCCTGAGGAGTGCGTACTCGAGGTACATCCGTCGGAGATCCCGGAGCCGGTTGCGGTTACCGACACTGTGACCGATGTGCACGTGGTACCATTCACCAACCTCGACAAAGTCTTCTGGCCCGAGGAGGAGTACACCAAGGGAGATCTGATCGAGTATTACCGCTCGGTGTCACAGTGGTTGCTACCCTACCTCAGGAACCGACCGGTGGTCATGACGCGTTACCCCGATGGGATAGATGGTAAATCATTCTTCCAGAAGGACGCGCCCAAGTTCGCGCCCGATTGGATCAGGCGACTCAGACTCTGGAGTGAGGGCTCGGAGCGGGAGCTGGACTATTTCGTTGCCGACGACGTGGAGTCACTGCTATACATCATCAACCTAGGCACAATACCGCTGCACATCTGGTCCAGTCATGTCGAGGCGCTCGAGACACCGGATTGGTGCATCCTCGACCTCGATCCCAAGGAGGCGCCGTTCACCGACGTTGTGAAAATCGCCCGTGCGCTGCGCAGCCTGTGCCAAGAAATCGAGCTTCCGTCGTTCATCAAGACCAGTGGTTCATCCGGCCTGCACGTGCTGATTCCATTGGGCCATCAGTGCACCTACGAGCAATCACGCACGCTGGGACAACTCATTGCGCGTGTGATCGTGGTGGAGTTGCCTGAGATTGCGACAATCACGCGGATTCCTTCCAAGCGAGAGGGCAAAGTCTACATCGACTACGTGCAGAACGGTCACGGCCGTCTGCTGGTGTCTCCATTTTGTGTGAGGCCACTACCGGGTGCTCCCGTGAGCACACCGCTCAAATGGAGCGAGGTGACGGCGAAGTTGGACATTCGCAAGCACACGATAAAGACTGTACCGCAACGGATGAAGCGGCTGAAACAGGATCCACTGATAGACGTTCTCAATCTGAAGCCGGATCTGAATCACGCACTGAGTTTGCTGGCAGCGAAGTTCAAGTGACTCGGCCACGGATGACTGAGACGGACGCGGACGTCGGGGAACGGGGAACGGGGAACGGGGAACGGGGAACGGGGAACGGGGAACCCAATATGAGTGAATTGAACACAACACGACAGGATTCGGGGTCGACCGGGCTAGCCTGGGGAGTCATCGGTACGATGGTTGTGGCGAAGCTGGTACTTCATTTTGGCACCAATCTGTTCGGACCATACGAGTTCCACCGCGATGAGTTCCTCTACATGGCGATGGGTGAGCATCTCAAGCTGTGGCACATGGATTTCCCGCCGTTCATCGCGCTGATCTCAGAGTTTTCGCGCGGCATTCTCGGTGACTCGCTCTTTGCCGTGAGGCTGTTCCCCGCCCTGTTCAGTGCTGCGCTACTAGTCCTTGCCGCCGTAATTGCCAGGGAAATGGGCGGTGGCCGGCTGGCCCAAGTTCTCGCGGCGTTTTTCGTCTTTGCCAACATTCTATTCCTGAGGGTTGGCAATCTCTTTCAGCCGGTAGTGTTCGACCAGGTTTGGTGGACGGTCGCCTTACTCGCGCTCGTAAGACTCGGCAAGACAAACGACCAGCGGTGGTGGCTCCTGTTCGGAGTTGCCTGCGGGTTCGGCCTGCTCTCGAAGTTCAGTATTCTAGTCTTCGGACTGGCGACACTTATCGGCCTGGTCATATCGGCGCGGCGCCGTGATCTGCTCACCCCGTGGCCGTGGTATGCGGCGCTGATCGCGTTTGCGATCGGCAGTCCCAGCATAGTCGGTCAAGTCCAGTTGGGGTTTCCCGTCCTCGACCAGATGGGTGATCTGCGAGGCGTGCAACTGGCCCGTGTAACCCCTGTCGATTTCATGGTGGGGCAATTGCGATGGGGACCTCAGGGCCTTGTCGCGTTGGCCGGTATCATCGCGCTGCTATTCCACCGCAGTCTGCACTCCTTTCGCCTAGTGGGTTGGACCTGCCTAGCAGCATTGGTGTTGTTAATCGTGCTGCATGGCAAACCGTATTATGCCGGTCCGGTTCACCCGGCACTGTTAGCCGCGGGCGCAGTTATGCTCGAGCAATTCAAGGTGCCGCGTTGGTCTGCAGTGCTACGCTGGGTGGTGGTTGTGGCGGTCGTGGGATATTCGGCCCTGACCTTTCCGATAGCCCTTCCGATCTTGACACCACCAACCATGGTGAAATACCTGGGCTGGTTGGGGTCGGAGGATGCGGTCACCACCAACGTAGGTGCCGTGGAGCGTTTGCCGCAGGACTTCGCCGACATGTTGGGTTGGGAGGCACAGGTAGATGCGGTCGCGCAGGTGTTTTACAGCCTCGATCCCGCGGAGCAGGAACAAGCGGTGCTGTTGGGCTCGAACTACGGCGAAGCCGGCGCTATCGATTTCTACGGCCCGCGCCGGGGCCTGCCCCGGGCGATTGCATACGTGGGCACATATTGGTTCTTCGGACCGGGAGACAAGCCCGGCGACGTGGTGATCTCGATCGGATTCACATATGACGACATGGCGGACTTCTTCGAGACGGTTACACCGGCCGCGCACGTGGTGAACCACTATGCCGTGGCAGAACAGCGGGACCTCATTGTCTACGTGTGTCGTGGGCCGAGTCAGGCGTTGCAGGAGGCGTGGCCGAGTTTGGCAGGTGAGCAATAAACGGCCACGGAAAGGCGGCCGCGGAGATTATTGCGGCTACGGACTGAGCGATCACGGACATTGTAACGGCCTTTTTTCAGCCGAGGAGACGAATGAAGGAGTCGCAAACACTTGTGATGGTCGGAGCACGCGGCCCCGTCTCGGCCGTCTTGGTACGACCTGACGACGCCAAGTTGTTGTTTGTACTAGGCCACGGCGCCGGTGCCGGTATGAGACACCCGTTTATGGAGCGCGTCGCAACCGATCTGGCCGACCGGAGAATCGCGACGTTCCGTTACCAATTCCCCTACATGGAGGCCGGGCGTCGACCACCTGATCCACCTCGGGTCTTGGAGCAAACCGTGCGGTCGGCAATTGCCACGGCGCACGAGCAAGCACCGGCTCTTTCGTTGATCGCGGGCGGCAAGTCTATGGGCGGTCGCATCAGTGCTCTCGTAGCGGCAGACAACCCACCGCCAGAACTCGAGGGATTGGTGTTCCTCGGCTACCCGTTGCACGCTGCCAAGCAACCCGCGGTCAAACGCGCCGAACATCTGAGCCGGATACGCATCCCAATGCTGTTCCTGCAAGGAACGCGCGACGACCTGGCAGACCTGACCTTACTCACACCGATTGTAGAACAACTCGGGCCAAACGCTACAATGCACATCGTCGAAGGCGGGAATCACTCGTTCAAGGTGTTGAAGCGGTCGGGGCGAACGGACGATGAGGTTATGGCTGAAATCGCCGACATAATAGATGCGTGGGCAAGGGAGCTGACTCCGGAATGACTGCTGCGGGCGATTGACTCAGACGCGGGTGATTGCTCGGACGCGGATTTGCTCCTGGACTTACCAGCACATCCGCGGCCGTTCTTCCTCTCCTTGCGCTTACCACTCCCCCGCCATCAGATTCCGTGCCTTGGCTAACCACGCCAAGCTTCAGTACTGACCCGTGAGACCCCAGCGAGGAGTTACGCGATGAGAAAGCTGAGCCTGTGGATCCTGGCACTGGCGCTATGCAGCCAGCCGGCTGCTGCGCAAAGTGATGCAGCCGATCGGTTTCAACTGGCAGACATCTTCCAATTGGAACTGGCGGCTGATCCACAG
>JAUVRV010000237.1 GCA_030597435.1 Gemmatimonadales bacterium
ACGACCTGCTGCAACTCGTGCCGGTCGCCGCGCACCTTGGGAGCCGGCTCTGCCAAGTCCATATAGAGGTCGATCTCACGCAGCTTCAAATCGTAGCTGACCAGTCCCGCTGCACGCCGTGTGATGTCGTTGATATCCACATCGGCCACGTCGGCCGGTCCCTGCCGGGCGAAGGTCAGCAGGTTCCGCACGATCCGTCCGGCGCGGTCTGCTTGTTCGCGTATGAGGCTGAAGTGTTTCTTCTCCGACGGGGCGGTGCTTTCACGATTCAGCAGGTAGTCTGAGAGGCCCGCTATCGAGGAGAGGGGGTTGTTGAGTTCGTGTGCCACACCGGAGACCAACTGCCCGATAGCCGCCATCTTCTCGCTCTGAATGAGCTGTGCTTCGATGGCGCTGCGTTCGGTCACGTCCTCGATCAGCGCGACGACAAGCCCATCCTCCTCACTTGGCATGGCCGACGCACTGATGCGCAGTGTCCGCTGTAAGACGTCCGAGTGGGTTGTGAGCAGTGCGGGGGATTCCCCCGCGTGGACTGCATCCAAGTGTTCGAACAACACGTGTGACTTACCGAGGAGCAGTTCGCCGAGGTTCTTGCCGATGGTCTCTGGCAGGGCCTGGTCCACCATCTTGGAGAAAGCACGGTTGGCCCGACGAATCCGTCCCTTCAAGTCCACCACGGCCACACCATCGCGCATTGCGTCGAATGTGGCTTCCCACTGCTCCTTACCGGTCTTGATGAGTTCAAAGAACCGTGCGTTTTCGAGTACCACCGCGGTGTGACGGGATACCGTGGACAGTTGTCTCAGGTGGTCAGCCGTGTATGGGACAGCATCGGTGCGGACAGATGCAAGGGCTCCGACGGTGATGCCATGGGCCTGAAGCGGTGCTACTGCTGCCACCTTCACTAGGAATCCGGAAACCAGCTCAGGTGCCTGCCCATCTTCGGCGTATGCCACCTCGACGTGTTCGCTACCTATTGCCTTGGTGATGAGCCCGGCCTCAGCCTCGCTGAACTCGCGGCCGGCCATGTGTCTCAGGCTGCCCTCCGCCGCAATTACACGAATGGGAGCCCCGCCGTTCGTGGTCATTGCCATCATAGTACCGTCGGAGTCTAGAGATTGTGATACGTACCTCACAACGTGTTCGACGATTCGGTTGGGTTCGAGCGTTTCGGAAAGGAGGTACGATAACTCCTGCAGGGAAAGCATCTCGCTGACCCGACTCGCAAGCTCAGAGCGAGCCGACTCGATCTCCCGAGCCATTCGTGAGGTAGTGCGCGTGCGGCCGAGATGGAAACCTGCCAAACCAGCCAGGGCGACCAGCGAGCAGCCCAGGATCCAGCCGATTACTTGAATCAGGTACCCTCCCTGTATTCGGGTGGTGCGTTGGGTTTCAACCGTATCGGTTTTGCCGGCACACCGAGGGAAAGGTGCCATGGATCGACGTCCTTCGCGACCACTGCGCCGGATCCCACCATCGCCTCTTCTCCCACGCGGACGCCCGCGAGCACTGTTGCATGATATGCCAGTCGGACGCCGTCTTCCAGCACCGTCTGCTTGTTGGTCACGTCCACCGGATCTGCAAGAGCGTGGGTGTGGCTGTAGATGTTGGAATAGTCGGCGACTGAGACCCGGTTGCCCAGGACGATTCCACCACGATCGTCTAGCAGCACGTGCCGATGTATCACCACGTTGTCGCCAACCTCCATCTTGTACCCATAGGAGAACTCGACGAATTGGAAACACTTGAAGTTATCCCCACAGCGATCGAACACGTGGCGTGCCAGAATCCTCCTCAGACGCACTCCTACGTCCACGTTGCCGCCTCCCAGGGGAGATCGATCGAAGCTCTGCCACAGCCACAATAGCGGCTTGACCTGCTGGTACCGGTCGACATTTCCCTCGTGGTAGTACTCCGGTTCCAGCGTGACATTACGCGGGTCCAGTGCCAACAGCGTGGCTCGTGTGCCCTTCGAGACGTCCGGGTCGTGCAGCAAGTCCTCGTAGGCTGCGGAGCCAGGAAAGTAGAGATCGAACAGAACGTCGCGGCACAGTAGATATCGATCGCACTCTGGATCCTCGAGCCGTTGCTCTATGTCTCCCAGCCAATCGTCGTATATGGCTGCTGCGCCGTCAGGCAGGGTCAGAGTTTTCAGGGGACGGTGAACCATAGATGAGCCAATCCCGTGACTTGGGTCAAACCACCATGACTGCTTCTGATGCCTTCTATTGGGAAACCGGCGACGGACCCGTCGTCAGTCGGGGAATCCGGGTTTCTTGATGGCAGCGGCACGGGCATCGACAGCCGCTCTCTCGCGCTCCAGTAATCGGATTATCACCTCCCACTGATTGGACGAACGCCCTTCGTAGGAGAGTGTGAACGGGTCGGCCAGTCTGATCCCGTCCTCGTATATGTAGATCGCGGTAGCCGTTTCACGTTGGCTCAGTTGCCTGTCGCTGAATGCTCGTGAGTTCGCCAGCATTGCGATTGGCCGGAACGAGCGATTCTGACCGGTGATCGTCAGGGCCTCAGGGTTGAAGCGAGCCTGCTGTCCTCTACCGAAGAACGACACGAAGAAGATGGCTGGTTCCCGAATGCCATAGCGCCGAGCCGTTTCGGCTATCTCGTCTCCCCTCGACTGTCTCAGCCGCCGCATGGAGTTGTAGGTGTCGGATCGCAGTAAACGGCTGACCGACTCGTTCAAGGGAATGAACCCGACCGTGAAGTCGGGGCCAACAAGCGTAATGCTGATGTCTTCCTGACCGAGTGTGCCATACCCTACCGGTGGCAAGTCGTCAACGCGGGGAACGGTCAATGTGTCCTGGGCATGCGTGGGCGCGACACCCACCGACAAGACGATGAACACCATCGCTACCCACGACATGATACTCTTTCGCACTGCCACAGCCATACCGCCTCGCTGCTAACTGCCTTCTTCTACCAATGCCAATACGGACTCTCGCAGATCCTCCGTGCCCTCTCGCGTATGGGCGCTGGTTACTAGAACCTGCTCCGCCAGTACGTCTATTGCTGTGATGATGCTCGCAATTCGCTCACGCCGCCGCCCGCGGCTCAGCTTGTCGGCCTTCGTCACGGCCACTAGGGTTGGAACCCCTGCGTCGGCCAAAAGGTTCGCCATCTGCACGTCTTCTTTGGACGGCTCCCTCCTGATGTCCAGGAGCCACACAACGCCTGCCAGGCTCTGCCTGGTTGAAAGATAGTCGGTGATCAGCTCCGAAAAGCCACGCCGCTCGGTCCTGGATACACGCGAGTAGCCGTAACCCGGCAAGTCCACTAGGTAGAACCGGCCATCAGCCGAGTAGACGTTGCAGGTCCTGGTTTTTCCCGGGGTCTTGCTGGTATGGGCGAGCGCGCGCCTTCCCATCAGTCGGTTGAGCAGTGATGACTTGCCGACGTTCGACCGGCCGATGAACGCGACTTCTGGCAGAGGTGGCTGGGTGACGAAATCGGCGGTCGGATAGCTGCCGACGAAGGAGACGGAGTTCAGGCTTCTTTCTTCGCCCGTTTGCGCTCCGTTACCAGTAGTGGTGGGCGGCCTTCGGTTACGCATTCTTTTGTGATCACGACCTCCCGCACGTCGTCGCGGCTGGGAAGCTCGAACATGATGTCGGTCATAGACTGTTCCAGAATGGACCGCAAGCCCCTCGCTCCAGTCCCGCGCTTCATGGTGCGTTCGGCAACCGCTTTGAGAGCCTCGGGATCGAAAGTCAGGCCGACTCCCTCGATTTCAAACAGTTTCTTGTACTGCTTGGTGAGGGCGTTTTTCGGTTCCAGTAGGATCTTGATTAGCGCTTCCTCGTCGAGTGATTCGAGCGAGACTGTCACCGGTAGTCGCCCCACGAGTTCGGGAATCAGCCCGTAGCGCAGCAGATCGTCCGGCTCCACATCGTGGTACGGGTTCTGCTCCAGGAGCTTCGCCTTGCCAGCTTCGAGTTCTTCCTTACTGAAACCGATGCGTTTGCGGCCGGTGCGTGTCTCGATGATCTTGTCGAGCGCATCAAATGCACCACCACAAATGAACAGAATGTTGCGCGTGTCGATTTGGATGTATTCCTGCTGTGGGTGCTTGCGGCCACCCTGGGGAGGCACCGAAGCAATCGTGCCTTCCAGAATCTTCAGCAGAGCTTGCTGCACGCCCTCACCTGACACGTCGCGTGTGATGCTGGGGTTTTCGCTCTTGCGGGCGATCTTATCTAGTTCGTCGATGTAGACAATGCCGTGTTCGCACTCGCTCACGTTGAAATCACCGGCCTGCAATAGCCGGACGAGAATGTTCTCGACATCCTCACCTACGTAGCCTGCTTCTGTGAGCGTAGTTGCGTCCGCGATCGTGAAGGGAACGTCGAGGATCCTGGCCAGCGTCTCGGCGAGTAGCGTTTTTCCTACGCCGGTTGGACCGAGCAAGAGAATGTTGGACTTCTCTAGTTCCACGTCGTTCGTGCGCACCGGCTGTGAGTTGATCCGCTTGTAGTGACTGTAGACAGCGACTGCGAGGGTCCGCTTGGCCAGCTCCTGCCCGATCACGTACTGATCTAGTACTTCCTTGATCTCCATCGGGATGGGGACCTGAGTGATAGCCTCGGCAACTTCGCGTTCCTCATCCTCGGCGAGTATCTCGTTGCACAGCGCAATACACTCGTTGCAGATATACACCGACGGGCCGGATATGAACTTCCGGACTGCGTCCTTTGATTTACCGCAGAATGAGCAGCGAAGGTGTTTGTCTTGAGGCATGGGATATGGTCCCGTTCGAGCCTAGTATGCGTCTAGCGGGTGCGTCCGTCAAGACGGCTTCTTGTCCTCCAGCTCGGCCCGACGCTGGATGACCTTGTCAATTATCCCGTATTCCTTGGCTTCGTCGGCCGACATGAACGTGTCGCGGTCCATGTCATGCGCGATCTTCTCTACCGGCTGGCCTGTGTGCTTGGCATACAGCTCATTCAGCCTTTGCCGGGCGTACAGGATCTCCTTGGCCAGGATTTCGATATCGGCCGCGGTTCCCTGCGCTCCGCCAGACGGCTGATGCATCATTATGCGCGCGTTGGGTAGAGCTGCACGTTTGCCATGCGCCCCCGCGACGAGCAGGAAGGAGCCGGCCGACGCCGCCATACCGATGCAGATCGTGTTCACCGGTGCCTGGATGTGCTGTATGGTGTCAAAAATCGCGAGCGCACTCGAGATCACACCGCCGGGTGAGTTGATGTACACATAGATGTCCCGTTCGGGATTGTCCGCTTCGAGGAAGAGAAGCTGTGCGATGATGATGTTCGAGACATCGTCGTCGATCGGCGTGCCCAAGAACACGATACGGTCCATGAGCAGACGGGAGAAGA
>JAUVRV010000079.1 GCA_030597435.1 Gemmatimonadales bacterium
ACAGTGCTGTGAACCACTCGGATCCCTGTGAAGACCTCTATGTCCCCGTTGTCCATTCGGATCGGTACCGCCACGGTAACCTGCTTCTCAGGCTCCTTCAAGATCTTGTACATCCCTGGATCCAGGGCCAGCAATTCCGCGGCACGGTCGAAGCGGGCCATCATGGCTTCGAACGGGTTGTGTTCGTCCAAGAGGGGATCTTTGTTGCGCCCCAGGATCTCCTGTGCTGTCCGGTCGTTCGATCTACTCTTGCTCTCTGTCATATCGTCGAGACGCCTTGTGAGTCTGCTGCTGTTGGATTCATGATTTCAAGACACCAGCTCCTCGACCCCGGCTACCACCGCATCGAGACACGAGCGGACGGTGTCACCACCGCGCTCCCAGGTCAAATCCAGGGATGCTACGAACGGCTCAGGCCGATGTCTGGGCCAGCAATCTCGCAGTTTTACGGCGTCCTTCTCGGTAATAACAACGTAATCGGCTTTGCGGCCAGCGTGGACCAGACGGCGGATATCACGATCCGAGAACTGATGATGATCGCCCCACGCGAGGAGGCTGACCTGCGCTCCCATGGCCCTACATTGGACAGCGAATGTATGGGGATCGGCGATTCCCGCGCCAGCGACCAAATTGGCACCATCTATCTCATCAGTGCCCAGCACCACCCCACTCAGCATGCCCCTGAACTGGGAGATCCCGAGGCGCACAATGGCAACGGGCCGGTGATTCACCACGTGCTTGGCCCGCTCGGCGATTCGCGTAGCCGCTCTGAAACGGGCGCGTTTTCGAGTAACGATCACCAGATCTGCCCTACCAAGAGCTTTCCACCCTTCGCGCCATGGCCCCGCCGGCAGCGTCCAGGAAACAGCCCGCCCCGATTCCGCACTGACAACAGCGATGTTGAGATCGCGGTCCACGTCCAGGCGTTGGTACGCATCGTCGAGAACGAGCACGTCGGCTCCGAGTGAGGCAGCTTCTTTCGCACCGCGCAGCCGGTCCGGGTCCTCGATCACAACGGCACCTGGTACGCTGTTCCTGTGAACTGTACCTTCGTCGCCTCCGTATCCCCGGAGCACGATGCCGGGCGTGTGTCCCTTGCTGGAGTAGTACCTGGCAATCCAGGACGCTATCGGTGTCTTGCCCGATCCACCCACAGTCAGGTTCCCAACCGCAACTGTGGGAAGTGGCAGGGCCTCGGGGTGCATGAGGCAACTGCGGTAGGCCCGTGCCCGAGCAGCGGCCAGTCCCCGCACCAGCAGAGAGGGCGGGATCAGTGGTAGCCGCGCAATCCGAGCAGGAAGCGATCGACCGGCCCACAACCACCGCGTCATCAGCATGCGGCAGATTCCTGCGTGACGTTGAGGCGGTCGGTGAGAAGATCCACTCCTACCGGGGCTCCCATCTGTTTTGAGGTTGGGTCGAGGGGTCGGCCGTAAACCAAGCGAACCGAGGCGAATGGCCGCGGTATGGCGAATCGGTCCCAAGAGCGCAACCGCCACAATGATGATGAGTAGGCTCCAACCGGCACGATCGACGCACCACCCTTTGCGGCAGCCGTGAGAGTGCCTGGTTTTGCCAGACCACGCGGTCCCCGCGGACCGTCCGGGGTGAAAGCCGCATCACCACCCGATGCCAGGACGCGTAACACACCCTTCAAGCCACCGATACCACCACGCGTCGAAGAGCCGCGTATCACCTTGTACCCCCAGCGAAGTGCAGCCCGTGCCAGGAACTCGGCGTCCCCGTGCTCACTGACCAAGAGCGTCACTCCTTCCCCCCTTCTGTGCCACAGAGGTACCAGCAGGTACGCGTGCCAGACAGCAAAGACAATTGGGATACCGCGTTGCCTCAGCCCCTGAACGTGTTCGTCACCGATGACATCGAGCCTCCAGGTGCGGCCCAGGACCCAGGCCACCACTGCAAGCAACCACGCGTTGAGGCTTGCCGTCATGCGACCAACTTGCAAGCTAGGTCCGCTACCCTCGCGCCAACTCCTGGGCGACCCAACTTATCCCGTATCTCGCCAAAGGCCCTGCGTTGTTCGGTTGCGGCCTCTCCCGATCGGTTCAGCAACGGGTGCACGGCCTCAACCAGGTTCTGGGCGGTGACGTGCCGCTGAAGTAGCTCAGGAGCCACGGAGCGCCCGGCCAATAGGTTTACCAACCCTATGTTACTGACGCGAATTGCTCGGCGGGCAACCGCGTAACTGAGCGGATGCATCCGATACGCTACCACCATAGGCGTCTCCAGCAGCGCGGCTTCCAAGGTTGTAGTACCCGACTTGCAGATTGCTACGTCGGATGCGGCCAACACATCGTGCGACCGGTCTCTCAAGAACAGAATACCATCTCCACCAGGGTAATGGACGCCATGAATTGCCGCCACCACGATTTGAATCTCAGGTTCTGCGTGCCGCAGCCGGATGGCTGCATCCCTGAAAGCAGGCCACAACCTCCTCACCTCATGTGATCTGCTACCGGGCAACAGACCTAGTACCGAACCCTTCGCACCGAGATTCAACTCATCGCACAATGCGGCACGGTCGCGTCCCATCGGCCGATCGAGCAACGGGTGCCCCACGAACTTGGCCGCTACACCGCGGTCCCGGAAAAACTGCTCCTCGAACGGCAGTATCACGGCTAATGATGCAACGTTCTCACGCAGTGACCTCACGCGCCAATCTCCCCATGCCCACATCTGCGGGGCGATGTAGTACAGCACCGGGATACCGGCGCGCCGCGCCGCAGCGGCCACCCGCAGATGGAAGCCAGGGTAGTCGATGAGCACGGCCAGATCATAACTGTGCTGTCGGAAGTGTTGTTGGATCTTGCGAAGCAAATGAAGATGAGCGGGAAGGGACCGCAATCCCTCGATGAGTCCGACAACGGACATGCTATCTATCGATTCCAAGACGGTGGCCTGCGCGGCTGCCATCTTGGGACCTCCGATACCCTGGATGATCACATCGGGAATCCGTTCACGCAGAGCATCGATGAGCGCGGCTCCATGCGCATCGCCGGATGCTTCGCCTGCCGACACGAAGATGCGCTTCAGACCAGGACTCCCCGTTCTGACGTGGCCACGAAGTCGACCAGGCGCATGACCTCAGCAATGTCGGGGTTCTCGAGCCTGAGTTTGTCCACTGCTTGGGTAGGTGTGAGCTTGGAGTTGAACAGCAACCGATAGGCGTGTTTCAAAGCGAGCCTTACTTCCGGACTGAACCCGGCCCGCGTCAGACCGATGGTGTTGATACCGTAGAGCCTGAACGGATTGCCGGCCGCCCGAGAGTACGGAGGCACATCCTGGGGCAGACGGGATCCGCCACCCACAAAGGCATGAGTGCCGATTCGTACGAACTGGTGAACGGGTGTCGATCCGCCGACCGAGGCAAACTCCTCGATGTGCACGTGCCCGGCGAGCTGAACTGCATTCGCTAGCACCACGCAGTCCTCAATGATGCAGTCGTGTGCTACATGGACGTAGGTCATCATGTAGCACTTACGGCCGATCGATGTCTTCCCGCGCGCAGTAGTACCGCGATTCAGCGTGCAGTAGTCGCGCAGGAGTGTCTCATCGCCGATTACGAGCCACGTCTCTTCGCCGCCATACTTGCGGTCCTGCGGTTCACCACCGAGTACGCAGCCGACACCAATCGAGCATCCTTCACCAATCAGTGTGTTGCGCTCAATGATAGCGTGACCTGCAACTCTGCTACCTGCTCCAATACGTACTTGAGGACCGATTGAAGAGTACGGTCCCACTGTGACGTCAGGCGCCAACTCGGCGTCAGGATCGATCAGGGCAGTCGGGTGAATCAGCGCGGTCATTTGTCTATGACGCGAGCCATCATCTCCGCTTCTGCTACCGGTTGGCCGTCGACATATCCAACGCCCCGCATGCGACAGTTACGACCGCGGAAATGGAGCATCTCCAACTCGAGTCTTATCTGATCTCCTGGTACGACGGGTCGTCTGAACTTGACGCCGTCAATCCCCAGGAAGTATACCACCTTGTCTTGTGGATTCTCGAAGGATCCCATCAGGAGCATTCCACCTACCTGGCCCATCGCCTCGATGATGAGAACACCTGGCATGATCGGATGCTCAGGGAAATGACCTTGGAAGAACGGTTCGTTCACGGTCACGTTCTTGATTCCGACTACCCGTTTCCCCTGCTCCATCTCGATGATCCTGTCAACCAAGAGCATCGGGTAGCGGTGGGGGATCACAGCGAGAATGTCTTCAATTCCCATGATCGGGGGTACTCGCAGACCGTGAATGCGCTGGATGGCGTTGACCAGTGCCACATTGCCCTTGTGGCTGGGGCGATAGGCCACCACCTCGGCCTTCAACCGGCCGCCCAGCAACTTGAGATCGCCCAGCATGTCGACCGCCTTGTGACGTACGAACTCGTCGGGCCACACGAGTTCGGTACCGGCGAGACCATCATCCGACAGGACAATCGTATTCGATGCAGTGGCACCCAGAGCGAGTCCCTTGGAACGGAGTTCATCAACTTCTGCCGCAAGGCCGTAAGTCCGAGCCTGCGCCAGGGAATCGGCGAAGGTCTCCGGGTCTATATCCCAACAGCTCGATTGTTTGCCGATCAATGGGTGATCCGATTCGATCGTGACGTTGAGTCGAAGACCGTCACTAGGAGCCACCACGTACCGCGTGTCACCCTCGTTCACAACGAAGGGCGTCCGCACCGAGTACTCGACTGCTTCCCCTCCGATGTCCGTGGGCGTCGCGTCGGACAGAGCCTGAAAGAAGACAGCCGCGCTACCGTTACCGATGGGAGGCTCGGAGGCTGTGATCTCGATCAGGACGTCGTCCAGTTCGTGTGCTGCGAGCGCGGCAAGTACGTGTTCCACCGTTTGGATCCTAACTTCGTCCTTACCGAGCGACGTCCGCCGGTCGGTATCGGACACGTTCGAAACGGTGGCGGCAATCTCTACCGGACTCTCGAGATCAATGCGTCTGAAGACGATTCCCTGACCTGCCGCTGCGGGCTTGAACGACACTGTGCACTCACTGCCCGTATGGAGTCCAACTCCACTCACAGAAGCCGTACCAGCTAGCGAACGTCTCTTTGCTGTCATGATTCACTCTCAACGATGCGTTCGAGGGATGGGGCAATTTCCGTCAACTTGCGAAGTGTCGCAGCCTGACGAAGGACTTCTCGATGTGGCCGTGCGGGGTAGCCTGACACGGTTGCGCCGGGGGGTATGTCTCCGATCACTCCAGCCTGGGCACCAACTCGGGCGGCTCGTCCGACCGTCAAATGACCCGCCAAACCAGCCTGACCGGCCAGAATGACGTCGTCCTCGATCACGGTGCTACCGGCGAGACCTGCCTGCGCCATTACCAGGCAACGTTCGCCTATTCTCACGTTGTGTCCCACCTGTACGAGGTTGTCAATCTTGGAACCCTTGCCGATCACGGTATCACCCAGGCTACCCCGATCGACCGTTGTATTGGCGCCGATCTCGACGTCGGACTCGATGATACAGCGACCGACGTGTCTCAACGGCGAGTGACCCCGAGCGTCGGTAACGAACGCATAACCCGGTGTGCCGACACGGGCTCCCGCTTTGATAACCACACGATCCCCAATCTCTGCACCGGAGCAGACGGTGGCATGTGACCCGATCTGACATCCGTCGCCGAGAACAGCGCCTTCCTCAACCTGAGCGAACGCCCCAATTCGGCATTCCTCACCCAATTGTACGCTGGCGCCGAGATACGCGTGTGCGCCAAGTAGAATCCGACCCTTCCAGCATGCACCGCGACCGATCCTCGCCGTCGGGTGCACGCCCCAGGCTACTTCGGCTGCAGGATAGAGCCCCGGGAGCAACGCGACCAGCGCACGATGTGCATCGCTCACCACGATGCGCGTGCTGGGTCCTGGCGTTGTGTCCTGGAACTCCCGGGTCACCAACACGGCCCCGGCGTTGGAGCGCCGGAACTGCGGTATGTATCTGCGGGAACTCAGAAAAGACAAATCGAGGGGACCGGCACGATCGAGCGATGCGGTCCCCGTGATTCTCGCGTCTGCTCTCCCGACCAGCTTGCCTCCCACCAAATCGGCAATAGTGCCGGCAGTGAGGCCGTCGTCCGGCTTCACGAGCCGGTTACTGGCCTCCGGCGCCCTGGACTCGGGAGACGATGAGCTGGGTCAGGTCGAGCAAAGGATCCGCCGAGACGATACCGGTCTGCGGGTTGGCCACGTCGAAGATGATTGCTAGGTTCCGCTCGGCCCGTACGCCGTCGAGCACCGTTTGGATCCGTGACTGCAACGGGGCCATCAACTCGCGCTGGCGCTCACTGGCCCGGCCCTGTAGCTGCTGCTCTCTGGCCTGGGCCTGTTGACTCATTGCCTGCAGCTCGTTCATCTTGTCCTCACTTGCCGCTGGACTCAGCACGATGCGCTGCTGCTCGTACGCTGCGGCTGCCGAGTCGAGCCGTTGCCTCAACGCCGCTATCTCTTGCTCAAAAACCTGGAATTCCGATCGGAACGTAGAATCTGCTTCCGCAAATCCCGGTGTCTGTTGCAGGATTGCATCTGAATTCACGTACGCGACTGCGGTAGCGCCTTGTGCGGGGCGTTCATTCTCTACCGCCGGGATCGCCCCGATACCGACTAGGACGAGAAGTCCTGTTGCTGCCATTGCCCAACGGGCCATCTTACTCTCCAGTTGCAGGTTGATCATTGTATCTCTTATGTCGATCTCAGAAGATGTTTCCAAGCCTGAAGTGGAATTTCCATCCAGGATCAGGATTGCCGAACAGGTCCACCCGATCGAAACCGTACGCATAGTCTAGTCCTATCGGACCCAACGGTGACAACAGACTGATGCTCACACCGGCTCCGCGAAAGACCCTGGTCGGGTTGTACTGCCTGGGATGGGCCCAGACGTTTCCTGCATCGATGAAGAGGGCGAAATAAAGGGCCTGACTGAGCCGCATGCCCACTTCTGTGGTGAGGGCGTGGTAGGTCCCACCGAACGCGTCCACCGTATTGGCCCGTAGACCTTGCGATGTCGGATCGTAGCCGAGAGGAGTGATCGAGAACTCTTCGTAGCCACGTAGCGGGATGCCGTACTGTGTACCACCCATGGAGAAAAGCTGCCTGAAGTGTGGCCCCACGTCGCCCCACACAAATCCGATCTGTGCCTTGATTCCGAGCACGAACTGAATGCTCGCGCTACCGAGTCCCTGCTGGGCACCCAACTGGCCCAACGGCACGTACCATCTTCCCTCAAAGGTCGCACGTTGGAAGTTGCCACTTCCACCCAGCGGACCGCCGCTTTGCGCTACACCTATGCGGTGCATCGTACCGCCTGTGGGAAATGGTAGTCCTATTCTCTTGTCCCGTACGAGCGTCAGCCCAATGCTGGACAGCGTGCAGTTGTTGCACACGTAACGGGACGCGAGAGTCGGTGAGTCATAATTGCTCTGCTCCAGAGTGTACGACGCGAGCAATCGCGTGTACCTCGAGAAGACAGGAAATCCGAACTGAAGGGTGCCACCACGTGACGTGATTCGACCCAGGTCGGCGACAGTGTAACGCAATCTCGAGTTGTGCACTGACACGGTGGCCGAGAGTAACGTGCCTCGGAGGGATGGATCAGTGTATGAGATTCTTATGTCGTTGATGTTGCGCCCAAACTGCCACTGAAACGACGCGCGCTTGCCGCGACCGAAGAGATTCGGCTCATCCAATCCGATAAAGCCACCACCACCGACCCCCTGCCCCACTGTGGCTCCGAAATTGACGTTACCCGTATGCCGCTCTTGCACCGAGAAGATGATGTCGATGTCACCCTGTTGGTTCGCCTGCTGTGTTGTTGGGACGGCCAACGGTTGCTCGAAGAAGCCAAGGTTGGAGATGTTCTGGTAGGACTGAATCAGCGCATTCTGACGGAACACGTCCCCTGGTATCACTACTAGGGCTCGTCTTATGACGTCTTCATGTGTGACGGTGTTGCCTCTGATGATGACCTTGTTGACGATCGCGGGGGAGCCTTCGGTAATCTGCCATCTGATGTCAACGACGTTCTTACCTTCGGGTGTGGTACGACGTCGCACCGGTCCGTCGACTCTGGCGTAGATGTAACCTTCATTGGCGTAGAGCTGGCGCAGGTTGTTCGTGGCCTCATCCCAGGCACTCTGGTCGAACAGGGCTGGTCCTTCACGTTGGCCACCCAAGCCCAGGAACCCGGTAGCCCGGTTTCCGAACGGGTAAAGGGCCTCGAGCATCGGTGTGATGAACTGATGGTTTCCTGCTATCTCGAAGCTACCTACCTCGTACACTTCACCTTCGTCGACGGTGATGACCAAGCTGCCCTTGCCAGTCTCCTCGTTGACGATGAGCGTGTCGTTCACGACCCGGAAGTCGATGAAGCCCCGCGAACCGTAGAACTCGGGCAGTCGGCCGCGGATATCACCGTCCAGATCATCTTCGTTGTATTCTCCGTTCTGCCACCAGAAGAATCCCTCCGGTCCCAGCATCATGCGACCGACAATCTCACCGTCGTTGAATTCGTCATTGTCATTTATGACGATTTCACTGAGAGCTATGCTGTGTCCTTCACGGACATGGAACTCGACCGCGATACTTCCTTCGCCTTGCGATATCTCTCGTAGCGTGACTTCGGAGTTGTAGTAGCCTCGATTGCGGTATAGCGAGTCGATACTCGCCCTGGAACGAGCGGCAACAGCCGGATCGTAAGGACGACCCTCCAGCAAGTCGACCCGACCGCGGACCTTGCGCTCACTGATCTTGTCGGGACCGAACACGGACCACCGCGCCAGCATCGGTCGCTCCGTGATCTCTATGATGAGCACTTGCCTACCGGCAACTGAGGTCTGAGAAAAGACTACGTCCGATATCTGGCCGGAGGCGTACAGCAATTCGATCGCTTCTTGCGTATGTGTGACACAAACGCGTTCGCCTACCGGTATCCCCGCCCGCGCCAGCACATCCTCGCGAGTCATGCGTTCGATGCCTGTAACCGCCACGCTGTCTATGAACGTGCAGTTTTGCGGCTGCTGCGCATCAGCAACGGATGCTATCGCGAAGCTCAGTACTGCGCCGACGAGAACTACTCTCATCTC
>JAUVRV010000088.1 GCA_030597435.1 Gemmatimonadales bacterium
ACGGATGACAACGGCGGGGGTGTCGCGGCGTGACGCGGAGCGTTCCGGCCCGATCTGCACTGGGAGCGACGTGGGCAACACCGACTGATACCTGGCGGGATCATCTAGGATGCGGCCCGTTCCCCGCACGACACATGTCAATGGGTCCTCGTCAACTCTGATAGGGAGTGAGGTCTCGTGCGATAGCACCACATCGAGTCCGCTGATCAGGGAACCTCCCCCGGCCGGCACTAGCCCACGGTCCACGATATCACTCGCTAGCTCGGGTGGCGTTATCTCCAGAGCACGCCTTACGGCGTCGACAATCTGCTGCACCGGCTCTTGGATCGCCTCGCGGATCTCGCTGGAGTGAATACGCACCACCTTGGGGATACCCGAGACCAAGTCACGACCCTTGGCCTCCATGTCCTTGTCCCCGTTTATTGGCGCGGCCGATCCGATCTGAATCTTGATCTGTTCGGCAGTAGGCTCACCGATCAGGAGATTGTAGTTCTTGCGCATGAACTGTACGATCGCCTGATCCAGCTCGTCGCCACCAGTTCGGATAGACGTGTCACTCACGATGCCCGATAGAGCTATTACTGCGATCTCCGTGGTGCCACCGCCGACATCGATGACCATATTGCCCGTAGGTGTTTCCACCGGCAGTCCCACCCCAATCGCAGCAGCCATCGGCTCGGCAACCATGTACACCTCTTTGGCCCCGGCTGAATGTGCGCTGTCGCGCACGGCACGCTTCTCCACCTCGGTGATCCCACTAGGTACGCAGACGATCACCTTGGGCTTCACCTTGAATACGTGCTTCTGGATGATCGACTCCAAGAAGTAACGGAGCATCTTCTCCGTAATGTCAAAGTCGGCTATGACCCCGTCCTTGAGAGGTCGGACGGCCAAGATTCCGGCCGGTGTCCGGCCCAGCATTCTCTTGGCTTCGAGACCGATACCCTTGATCTTGGACGTCGCCTGTTCGATGGCAACTACCGAGGGCTCATTTAGAACGATGCCCTCACCTCGCACGTAGATGAGGGTGTTGGACGTGCCCAGATCTACGGCAATCTCGTTGGCGGGCAGTAGACTGCCAAGCTTTAGTTTAGGCCAGCGCATCCAATTTCTTCACATGGTGAACGTCAGGTGGGCGCACCAATAGGGCGCCCCGAACGATTGCGGCGCCCTAACATAATGAATGCCGTAAGTTAAGACAAGATCGTTACTTACCGCTTTCAACCTTGGGCGATCACAGCTTCGGCTTCAGCAACGTCGATCCCGAACGCCTCTCCAACTCCGGCGTATACGACCTGTCCCCTGCTCACATTACAGCCCAGGCACAGCGCCGCGTCCGTTGCGCACGCCTCCTGCCAGCCCACTTGGGCCAAGCGACGGACATAGGGAAACGTTGCGTTTGTCAACGCCAGAGTGGACGTACGCGGTACCCCACCCGGCATATTGGCTACACCGTAATGCAGGACGCCGTCTACCACGTAGACAGGCTCTTCATGAGTCGTGGGCTTGATCGTCTCGATACAACCACCCTGATCGACCGAGACGTCGACGATCACAGCACCCGGCTTCATCAGCTTCAGATCTTTCCGCGTCACGAGATGGGGAGCCTTGGCGCCAGTGATCAGCACACCACCGATCAACAGGTCGGCCTTCGGCAACTGCTCCATGATGTTGAACCTGTTCGAGTAGACCAGGTCGACGTTAGCCGCCATGACGTCAGACAGATACCGCAACCGCTCGAGCGATACGTCGAAAATCGTGACGTGGGCTCCCAAACCGGCCGCCATCTTGGCTGCGTTGGTTCCCACCACACCACCACCGAGAATCAGGACTTCGGCAGGTAACACTCCCGGGACCCCACCCATCAGCAGACCACGTCCACCGTAGTGCTTCTCCAAGTACTTGGCCCCCTCCTGCACCGCCATCCTCCCGGCGACTTCACTCATGGGCGTGAGCAACGGCAGTTCACCAGACGGCAATTCGACCGTTTCGTATGCGATGGCAATGCACTTGGAGTCCATCACGGCACGTGTGAGTTCCTCGGCCGCCGCGAAGTGGTAGTAGGTGAAAATGACCTGGCCCTCACGCATCATGGGCCACTCGGACGCGATCGGCTCTTTGACCTTGACGATCATCTCCGCCTGCGCCCATACGTCAGCGGCCTTGGCCACCATAGTCGCACCGACCTTCTCGTAAACGTCATCAGGGAATCCGCTGCCAACGCCCGCATTCACCTCGACCAGCACCTTGTGACCGTCGGTCACCAACATCTCGACACCCGCCGGCACCACAGCCACGCGATTCTCGTTTGTTTTGATCTCCTTAGGAACGCCTATAATCATCGGATCAGACTCGTGTCAAATGAGGTTAATAAGTTCTGCGAATCAATTTGGACCGAGCCAGACTATGGTCTGGCGGTCCGGATCCAGAAACTCGTGGCCCACTTGCGCTACCTGCTCAGAACTCACGCGGTCGATCTCCGTCAGCACCTGATCGATGGTGCGATAACGCTCGTCATATAGTGCAAGCGTTGCCAGCCGATACATCCTGGCCGACGGGCTCTCCAACGACAACGTGACTTGGCCCTTCAACTGCTGCTTTGCCTCCGCCAGCCTTTCGGCGGACAACCCTTCAGATGCGAGCTTAGCCAACTCGCCGCAAATCACTTCCACTGCCTGCAGCGAGGTCGACGGATGTGTACCTACATAGACGCCGGCGACCCCGGTATCCCGATAGAACGACTGATATGAATGTACCGAGTACGCCAGACCGAGTTCTTCTCTGACTCGCTGGAACAGCGTGCTCGACATTCCCGACCCGAGTACCGTCGTCAAAAGAACCAACGGATACCTGCGATCGTCCCGGTACGGGAAGGTATCGGTGCCCAACACCACATGTTCCTGAGCCGTGTCACGCTCGATTCGCCGCTTGGTTCGCACAGCCGGAGGCACAGACTCGACCGCTTGCGGGTCGGGTCCCATATCAAATGTAAACCACCCGCACTTGGCAAGCAGCTTCAGCAACAAATCGTGGTTGAGATTGCCGGCGGCGGCGATCACCACATTTCGTGGATGATAGGTGCGTCCGTGCAGCTCACGCAGATCCGACTCCTCCAGACTCGAGACGGTCTCTCTCGTACCCAGAATGGAGAAACCATAGGGATGGTCGGGCCACATGGTCTTGGTGTGCAGCTCAAACACCAGATCATCCGGTGTGTCATCGACCGAGCTGATTTCCTCGAGCACGACCTTGCGCTCGAGTTCGAGATCCCCGTCGCGTAAGGCCGGGTTTCGTACCAAGTCGGTGAGAACGTCCAGCGCTCGCGGTAAGTCCTCGTCGAGCACCCGCGCCTGATACGCTGTGTGGTCCCGGGAAGTGTAGGCGTCGAGTCCACCGCCGCGGACTTCCAACTCCAGCGCGATGTCTAGAGCGCTGCGCCTTTCCGTTCCCTTGAAAACCATGTGCTCCAAGAGATGGGAGACCCCCATCTTGGGCCGTTGCTCGTGCACCGAGGCCGTCTTGACCCAGATGCCAACTGCTACCGAGCGAACGCCCGGTAGCAGTTCAGACAACACAGTTACTCCATTCTCACCCTCGGTTCGATACAGCCTCTCGTCTAGCCTGACCGTCTTCATCAGACGTCAGCTCGTTTCCTTCTCTGGCGCCTCTTCTGCGGGCTTATCGAGCAGGGCCTTGCGAGAAAGCCGCATCTTGCCTCTCGAGTCTACCTCGAGCAGCTTCACTCGAACCACGTCTCCCTTGTTCACAACGTCTTCCGTCCGGCGCGTTCTCTCGTGCTGCAGCTCGGATATGTGGAGCAGTCCCTCAACGCCGGGTATGATCTCTACGAATGCACCGAACTGCGTGGTGCTCTTCACAACGCCCTCGTAGATCGTGCCAACTTCGGGTTCCTGAACAATCGCTTCAATCATGTCGCGAGCCCGCTCACCCGCCTTGCCGTCCGTTGACGAGATCGTGACCACACCTGTGTCTTCCACATTGATGTTGGCGCCGGTCTGCTCCTGAATGCCACGGATGATCTTGCCCTTGGGACCGATTATGTCGCCGATCCGGTCGGGCTTGATCTGAATCGTGATAATCCGAGGGGCGTACTTGGAAAGGCTGCTGCGGTGCTCCGAAAGGGTCTGAGCCATCACGTCGAGAATGTGCAGCCGACCTTCCTTTGCTTTCGCGAGGGCATCGCGCAGGATCTCGAGCGTGATCCCTTGGGTCTTGATATCCATCTGGATCGACGTGATCCCCTCGCGGGTACCGGCGACTTTGAAGTCCATGTCACCCAAATGGTCTTCCATCCCCAGGATATCGGTCAGCACCGCCACTCGATCACCCTCCGCGATCAGGCCCATCGCCACGCCCGCACAAGCGGACTTCAAAGGAACGCCCGCATCCATCAGAGCTAGCGAACCACCGCAAACGGTGGCCATGGACGACGAGCCGTTTGACTCAAGGATGTCAGATACCACCCGAATCGTATAGGGGAACTCGTCGTAGGATGGCAACAGTGCCTGCAGGGCTCGTTCGGCAAGGTTGCCGTGTCCGATTTCCCTACGCGACACTCCCCGAATCGGCCGGACCTCTCCCACCGAGAAAGACGGGAAGTTGTAATGCAGCATGAAGCTCTTGGTGGTATCCTGCTGCAACTGGATGTTCTCGATCCTCTGCTCATCGGCTACGGTGCCGAGTGTGGTGCTGACCAGGGCCTGGGTCTGCCCACGCGTGAATAGCGCTGTGCCGTGAGCCCGTGGCAGCAATCCAACCTCACAGGTGATCGGTCTGACCGAGTTCAGGTCACGGCCGTCGATCCGTTCACCGTGTTCCAGCACCTGGTTGCGCATCGTCTTGTACTCGATGTCCTCCAGGACTGCCTTCACGTCGCCCACGTTGTCAGGGAACGTTTCCGCAAGCTGATCCGCTATATCGGAACGCACCGACGCCAGAGCCTGCGCCCGCTCGGACTTCTCGGCCAGACTCAGGGCCTCCTTGACGCGTTCCTGCGCCAGCTCCGAGACCTTGGTGACGATCTCCTCCGGTAGTTCCTCTTTGGACCACTCCATCTTGGGAACGCCATGCTCCCGTACCACTTCTTGCTCGATCTCGACCAGCTCGAGAATTGCCTTCTGCGCAATCTCCAGAGCCTCGGAAATCTCCTGCTCTGACAACTCCAGGGCCCCACCCTCAACCATCGTGATCGAATCGGCCGTACCCGCCACCACCATGTCGAGATCGCTCATCTCGAGCTGCTGGAAGGTCGGGTTCACTAGCCATTCGCCTTCGACGCGGCCAATCCTCACACCGGCTACCGGTCCATCCCACGGGGTCCTGGAAAGAGCCAGAGCCGTCGATGCCGCTGTCAGCCCGAGAACATCCGCGTCGTTCTCCTGGTCAGCCGACAAGACATAGACGAATACCTGGACCTCGTTCTGGAATCCCTTGGGGAAGAGCGGGCGGATCGATCGGTCAATCAATCGTCCAGCCAGAAGCTCCTGCTCGGTGGGGCGCCCTTCGCGCTTGAAGAAACCACCGGGGATCTTCCCGGCAGCATAGCTCTTCTCGCGATACTCAACTGTCAGGGGGAAGAAAGGCAGGTGTGTTCTAGAGTCGGAGACCGTTATCGCCGCCAACACCATTGTCTCGCCGTGTTGGACAAGCGCACTACCAGCCGCCTGTTTCGCCAAGCGTCCGGTCTCAATTCGGAGATCCCGCCCGGCAAACGGCCGTTCTACGTGTTTTACCATGTTGTTCCTTGTGAGAGCACTCAGAAATGAACAGAGGCGCCCGACGTGCTCATTCGGGAAGCCTCATGTCCACACCCATCGTTAGTGGCGGAGCCCCAGCTCAGCAATCAGCTGACGGTAGCCTTCGAGGTTGGTGCGCTTGAGATAATCCAGCAGGCGGCGGCGTCTGCTAACCATGGCCAGAAGGCCGTGCCGTCCGTGGTGATCCTTGGCATGGGTGCGGAAATGGTCCGTGAGCGTGTTGATACGCTCGGTGAGCACAGCGACTTGGACACGGGTGGATCCGGTGTCTTTTTCATGCTGCTGATACTTCTGGACCACAGCTTGCTTGTCAAAACTCATGTATGATATATCCTCTAAGCCCGCGATTTTCCTCAGCTTTACAATTTACCCGGGCCTTTTCTCTCTGTAAACCCTGCGTGTGACTCGACACTCTTGTGGTGATCCTGGAACGTTAGTTCCCGATCGCCCGGAACAGATCGTTCGTCAACGCAAAAGCCATGATCCCCAACAAGAGGAACATCCCCACTTGCGTCAATCGATACCGCACATTGACGGAGAGTGGCTTGCCTCGGATCCCCTCGATCAATAGAAAGACGAGATGCCCCCCGTCCAGCACCGGTATCGGCAACAGGTTCAGGACCGCCAGGTTGACGGACAGGAAGGCCATGAAAAGCAAGAGCGGCAATAGTCCGGCCTGCGCTATCTGACCCGACACCTGGCCAATGTATATCGGGCCGCCCAGCTCACGGGGCGAGATCCGCGCCGTCACCATACCCCACAACGTGAACAGGACCCTGCTAGCGTCGTCCCAGGTGAGTCGTGCTCCCTCCGTAACAGCCCCGCCGAGCCCGAACTGGACTCGTATGGGTTCGATAACCTCCCTACCAATGCCGATCCTCCCCACCTGACGCTCCTCACCGGTCAGCAGATCCCTAACCGTCTCCTCCGTCGGCACCACAACCATCGCAACGACGCTGTCGGATCGCTGCACCTCCAGGGCCAATGATTCGCCGGCACCGGGTTCGATCAAGTCGACCATTTCGTACCAGGTCCGGATTGTGTCTCCGTTGATGCGCAGCACGAAATCACCCGCCTCGATCCCGGCCTCATGCGCCGGCCGCCCAACCAGAACCCCAGCTACGCGAGCCTCATGGAGGGGAATCAGAGCCCTGTACAGATTCACTCGGGCCTCGGCTTCCACCCCCGGGATGCGAACCATGATCGGTTCGATCCCGGCAGCGAACTCGAACAGTAGGTGCTCGGAACGCACGTCCAGGATGGCTTCGCCAATCGCATTGTACGAAGCCACCGTATCGCCGTTGATGCGGATGACCTGTGAGCCGTAGGGCAGCTCGAGCAGCGCACTCGCCTCAACAGGAAGCGACTCTTCCGTGACCCCGGCGATCCGCGTGGTCGGGTCTTCCGCACGACCATAGACGAAACTCACGCAGAAATATACGATGAACGCAAAAACCACATTCATGATCACACCGGCGGAGATGACCATGATGCGGGCACCCAGAGACTGATTCTCGAATAGCTTCTCTGGCGGGAACTGCTCGTCAGCATCGCCACCCTCCAGAGCGCCTATTGCCTCCTGCTCCTCGCGGCTCGCCATCTTCACGTAGCCGCCCAGAGGAATCCACGACAACCGATACTCTGTCTCGCCTCTGCGGAACTGAAGCGGTGTAGCCGGTCCAAAGCCGATTGAAAAGCGTGGCACACCGACTCCAACGGCCTTCGCAGCTAGGAAGTGTCCCAACTCATGCACGAAGATCAATACGCCCAGTACGAATACAAACGCCGCAATAGTCAGCACCGACTCTCTGTCTCCTTCCGAGCCCAACGGTCCGTTTCAGTCACCGTGTCGAGGTCGTTGGCTGGAGTGACGGTGTGAGCACCCAGCACGCTCTCGATCAGGTGCGGTATCCGCCCAAACTCTATGCGGCCCTCCAGAAACGCCTTCACCGCCACCTCGTTCGCGGCGTTGAAAACCGTCGGCTGCGTTCCACCGGTTCGACCGGCCTCAACACCCAATGAAAAAGTAGGGAAGTCATCGTGCCTGACAGACTCGAACGTGAGCGGGCCTGCTTCAATCGGATCGAACTGTTTTACCGCGTTGTCGTGAACTCGTTGCGGGTGAGTCAGCGCATAGAGAATAGGAAGCTCCATCGTGGGGAATCCAACCTGGGCCAAGACCGAACCGTCCACGAACTCGGTAAATGCGTGCACTATCGACTGCGGGTGCACCACGACTTCGACCGAATCGTAGTCCAAGCCAAACAGATAGTGCGCCTCGATGACCTCCAGGGCCTTGTTCGCCAGGGTCGCGCTATCGACCGTGATCTTGCGACCCATTTGCCAAGTCGGATGTCGCAAGACATCCTCGACCTTCGCAGCCTGTAACCTGTCGCGGTGCCACTCCCGGAAGGGTCCCCCCGACGCGGTCAAGATGAGCCGCTTGAGTTCGACCTCGGGTCTTCCGGTGATGCATTGCAGGACCGCGCTGTGTTCCGAGTCGACCGGCACCAGTTCGCCGCCGCATTCACGCGCCGTGCGAATCACCAAGTCGCCTGCCATGACGAGCGTTTCCTTGTTAGCCAGAGCAACGCGCTTCTTGGCCTTGAGAGCGGCGACCGTAGCCTCTAGTCCCGCTGCCCCTACGATGGCATTAACGACGATATCGACGTCGGGGTGAGTGGCAGCCTCGACCAGACAATCGGTACCCACGCAACCGCCCGATCCGGCACCGTCCCCTCCCCCATTCACCAGTCCCACGAACGCGGCGCCGAATCCGGCGGCCTGTTGTCTCAGTAGCTCCTCCGAGTCGAAGGCCGTCAGCGCCACCACATGGAAACGGTCCTTCTGTCTTTCGAGCACTCTGAGCGTACTGGTC
>JAUVRV010000236.1 GCA_030597435.1 Gemmatimonadales bacterium
CGTTATCGTAGAAATGGGCTAACGTGTTGATTCTCAAACGCATAAACACCAATGACGTTTTGTACTGCGCGTACGTTTTGTATGGTGTGTTTCACCGGATGAATACGAGAAGTACCGGGCGCGGCCTGAGAGGTAGGCATCGCCTGGATCCGGAACTGAGAGGGCCGCAGCAGCACGCGGCCCTCTTTGCATCTCCCCCCCTTGACGGCTCGCTTGCGTCACCTTGTACCCGGGATAGATTGACAAATACGTCGGCCAGCCGCAACCGTATTACTAGAGTGCCACGGCACGCCAGCGCAGCGGTAAGACCGAGCCACCAACACTGACCTAACAGAAGCTGGTCCGGCGTGCCAAGCCTCACTGTGGGCCAAGGCAGAGAGGCGAGGTGGACTTTGGCCAGGGCGTCCTCCCACGGGAGGGCGCCTTTCTTATCGGGGAGGTGAGTCGGTAGTAAACGCAGTCAGGCCGGTTCCCGTCCAATAGGCGGGCTCCAGAGCTACTCCGATCCGGAATGACAATGAGTGATCGATCAACAAATCAGTACTCGCTTGCCGAAGAGATCGCCCACGCCATAACCCATGGCGTCGGGCTCCTGTTGAGCGTTGCCGGGCTAGTTGTCCTCATAGTGCTTGCCAGCCTGCGCGGCGACGCCTGGCATGTGGTCTCGGTGAGTGTCTACGGGGCTACCCTAGTATTGCTTTACTCTGCATCGACGTTCTATCACGCGTTGCCGGCACCTCGCGCCAAGAACGTATTCCGCACGCTCGATCACGCCGCCATCTATGTGCTGATTGCCGGAACGTACACTCCGTTCATGCTGGTGAATCTCCGAGGAGGCTGGGGCTGGGCGCTGTTCGGCGTTGTGTGGGGCCTGGCGGTGCTTGGCATCGTGCTGGAGGCAGTTGCCAAGCAGCGCGTGAGAGTCGTGTCGGTAATCCTGTACCTGGGACTCGGCTGGCTTATCGCGATAGCGGTCAAGCCGCTGGTGCAGTCCGTTGAGCCAGGCGGCCTCGTGCTGCTGGTGGCGGGAGGACTGGCTTACAGTGTGGGAGTGGTGTTCTACGGCTGGAAACGGCTACCCTACCATCACGCCGTGTGGCATCTGTTCGTGATGGCTGGCAGCCTGTTTCACTTCTTTGCGGTGCTGTTCTACGTAATCCCCCGAGCCGTGTGACAGCGTCACGAGGTTAGCGTAGGCGCTCAGTTCAAGCCCGAAGGGTTGACCCGCGTCGGCGTCGCCTCACCTGAGACGATCGGCATCGCACCAAGCGCGATAGCCTTGACGGTCATAGTCATGTGATCGATGTCCAAGGTCTCGATCTCATCAGAAGCCTGATGGTAATCCTCGTCTGAGTCCATGGACGTCGTTGAGATCGAGTGCGCCGGCACACCCAACCTGGCAAACGCGGCGTTGTCCGAGCGATAGAACAGGTCCTGATCCGGATAGGGGTCGGCACCGAAGGTGTACCCGGAGTCCTCCACCAGGCCCTGCTGGAGAATCTCACCGAAGTCGGTTTCATCGAAGCCGGTGATCCATATCAGATTCGGATTCTCGGCCCCGGGTTTGCCAATCATCTCGATGTTGAACATCGCCACCGTCTGATCGGGGTCCATTTGCCGCGAGAGGTATTGCGACCCGAATCCGCCGCGCTCTTCCGCAGTAAACGTGGCAAAGACGAGAGTCCTCTCCGGTTGCCGCAACTGCTTGAAATAGCGTGCAAGGGCGATCACGGCAGTCGTGCCCGAGGCGTCATCGTTCGCCCCGTTATAGATCGAGTCGCCGTCGACCGGCCGGCCAATACCTACGTGGTCGTGGTGGGCACTGAAGAGAACGACCTCGTCACTGCGTCGTCCCGGTATGACTCCCACGACGTTGGTGAGTTCCGCGGTCGTCCGCGCATAGTCCATCTCCACGGTCAGGGAAGTCACATCGGTCTGACGTGTCAAGATCATGACCATATTGGAACCTTCCAGATCCAGCGTGTAGCGCGGCCTGGACATGAACATCCGGACATTGTTGAAGAACTGCTCGTGATTGTCGTGAACCAGGACGAGAGAGTTCCCGTCCTGCCTCCGCAGCGAGGAGAACTGCTCACGCAGATCGTGGTCGGGACCGACCACAACTACGTTGACGTCATCAGTTGAGGTCCAGCGAATACTCTCCTGGCTGACCGAAGCCGCGATGCGGTCTTCCGCGACCGCTCGCCCGTTGAGTTCGACCCTTTGGCTTTCGGCAGCCAGTGAGTACACGGGGAACCGTTGGGCGTAGCTATCCAGTCCATCCAGCGTCTCGAGTCCGATGTCGGCAAACTCGCTTTGAATGAACGCCTCTGCCATTGCGATCCCAGGCGTGAAGATGTCACGTCCTTGCATCGAATCGGCGCTCAACGTCGAGAGGACGCGCTCAACCTCGGCGCTGGTGATTTCGGGTTCGGGTGCGCAGGCGAGCGTCAGGAAGGCAGCAAAAACGAGCAGATTACGGTAATTCATGTTGGGTCCGGAGTTGTGAGTATTAGCCATCAATCTAGCGGCTTCGTGTTCCCTGCGGAGAGGAAGATTGTGGACAGTCACTCCACCCGCAGCACCTCCTGCGGATCGACCTTGGTTGCCCGCCACGCCGGAACGACACACGCCAGCAGCGCGATGGCTGCGAGGCAGAGACTCACACCGCCGTAGGTGAGGGCGTCGGTAGGTGCAACATCGTACAGGAAGCTCTGTAACACTCGTGCCCCGGCGAAGCCACCAGCAAGCCCCAGCACAATACCGACTCCCGCCAGTGTCATACCCCGTTTCACGACCAGGCCAATCACGCTGCCCGGACCCGCGCCCAGGGCGACCCTGATTCCCAGCTCACGATTGCGCTGCCTCACGAAGTACGCGAGTACACCATAGAGCCCCATTGACGCCAAGATCAACGCTACTAGTGCAAATACAACCACCAAGAGCATGCTGAATCTGGACCCCGCCAGCGAACGCGATACACGCGTTTCCATCGTTTCGAATCCGGAGATTGGAATATCCTTGTCGACCTCCCACACCGCGTTGCGCAACGCGGGGGCAATCGCCAGTGGATCTCCTATCGTGCGCACCAAGAGTTGCAGACGCTGTTGCGGTACCTGACGGGTTGAGAGGTAGAACACCGACGGGTAATCAGACGCCAGACCAAACTCCCGTACGTCACCCACGACACCAACGACGGCGAAGTTCTGACCCCAGAGCACCAAGTCCTTGCCCAAGGGGCTCTCGCCGGGGAAGAACCTGTCGGCCATAGCCTTGCTGATTACCATGACCGGTGGGCTGTCCAGCACATCGGCTGGCTCCAAAGAACGGCCCGCCAGAATCGGAATGCCCAGTGCCGCCAGGTAGCCGTCGGACGCGATCCTTCGCTGACCCGACATCTGGTCACGTTCGGACGCGCTGGCAGGCGGCCGGTCTGCCGGGTAGATGTAGTTCCACGTCCCACCGGAGCGTATCGGCACCTGATCGATGGCACCGACCGCGATCACCCCGGGCATTGCGGCGACGCGCTCATGTACTTGGGCCCATCCCTGTGTCAGTTCCTCCGGCGTACCGTACCTCCACTCCGGCCGTTGCAGCTCGGCGGCGAGCACTCCCTCGACCTGGAATCCGGCACTCACGCCCTGCAGCCGTACGAAGCTCTGCACCAACAGGCCTGACGCAATCATCAGCATGAGGGACAGAGCAACTTGCGTAACGACGAGCGCGTTACGGAACCCTGCCTTACCGTGACTGGCACCGCGTGCACCGCCGATCTTCAACGTCTCGGCAAGGGAGATACTCGTTCCTCTCAAGGCCGGAACGATTCCGAAGACAAGGCTCGTGACCAACGCGAGAACGAATGTGAATCCAAGCACTGTTCCGTCGATACTCACCTCTTGCAGTCTCGGCAGGCTCGCGGGGCCGAACGATTTCAGTGCAGTGATTCCCAAGCGCGCCAACCCAAGACCTACCACACCACCCACCAAGGCCACGAGTACGCTCTCGGTCAACAGCTGGCGGATTACTCGCGACCGGACCGCACCTAGTGAGAACCGCACGGCTACTTCGCTACTGCGTGACACGGCCCGAGCAAGTGAGAGCGATGCCACGTTGGCGCACGCTATCAACAGGACCATGCCCACCAAACCCAACATCGTTAGTAGACTGGTTCTCGCTCCCGAGAAGTAACGCTCGTGCAACGAAACCAGACGCAGTCCCCAGGACTCGTTCGTCTCAGGATACGCTTCCTCTAACCGCCGAGCGATGACATCTACCTCGGTCTGCGCCTGTTCGATCGACACTCCATCGCCCAGCCGTCCTACGTAGAAGAAGTTGTTGTTGCCCCGTCCCTGTGCGAACGGGATCCTCTCCTGCATCGGGAACCACAATTCGATTCCGCCGGGGTAATCGAAATCGACCGGCATCACACCCACCACGTTGTATGGTTCCCCATTGATCGTGATCGAACTTCCGACGACCGATTGGTCGCCCCCGAACTGGCGTTGCCAGAAGCCTTGCGAGAGGACAACGACGTTGTGCGAGCCGGTCCGCTCTTCTTCGGGTAGGAAGGACCTACCGATCTGCGGTGCGACACCGAGTGTCGCAAACAGATTGTGGGACACGAGTGTACTGAAGACGCGCTCCGGCTCGGCGTCACCCGTGATGATCGCCCTGGGGGTGAACACGAGAAATGCACCAAACGATTCGAACGAGGTTGCCTGCTCGCGATAGTCCCAGTAATCGGGTGCCGACATGGAATTGGAGTTGCGCGTTTCGGTGGTGCCCCAGGCCCAGATCAGCCGGTCCGGGTTGTCGAACGGCAACGGCCGCAACGCGACCGAATTGAGCGTGCTGAACATCACGGTCACGGCCCCGATGCCGATGGCCAGCACCATGACGCTGGCCGCTGTGAATCCGGGGGTTCGCAAGAACATCCGCAGCGCGAACCGGACGTCTTTCCATAAGTCTAGCATCGGTATGCCTCGCAATGGCTTGAAGACGTTTCTGCCCAGTGCGTCCGACGAATCACGTCGTCTATGGGGAAGACTGCGCTTGAACAAATAGCGGGTGCCGATGGCAAGTGCCTGTCCCCAATACCACAAGCCTGCCATGGCACCGGTCTCCGCCAAGTCCAGGTAGACCTCGTGCAGATCGCCGAGCACACTTTCCCGCACCTTCCCCGGCGGCACGCATGCAGCTAGTAGTGCTCGAGCCAGCGCGGGGGGTGAACGGAGCTGCTCGTTGGATCCCATCTACTCGAACACCGAGTCGAGCCCGTCCCACAGACGCGTCCACGCCGTGCGGGACTTCTGCAGCGCGGTGACTCCGGCGGGCGTGACTGCCAGGTAACGTTTGGGACGGCCACCAG
>JAUVRV010000098.1 GCA_030597435.1 Gemmatimonadales bacterium
AGTAGAATGATGCCGTCCCACCTGCCAACCCGTTTTCCAAACCACATCAGCGGGAACATCGCGGCGCAGAAACCCAGCATGACCCAGTTATCTATGGCCGCCGCCGCGGGGTGAATGGGGACTGGAAAAATCAGAGCAGTCGCACCGAGGACTCCGAGCAGGTTGAACAAATTGGAGCCGATCACATTGGCCAACGCGATTTCGTGCTCTCCCTGCTTGGCAGCTACGGCGCTGGTTGCTAGTTCCGGGAGACTGGTGCCCATTGCCACTACTGTGAGGCCGATGATTCTCTCAGGGACACCCCAAAACTCCGCGATCTTCATGGCACCCGTGACGATCTGATCGGCACCGATGACCAATGCTGCGATGCCGACGATTATGAGCAGCGCGTTGATGCCCCAAGCACGGCGCTCACTACCTTTGATGTTGGCGGTCCTCTTCACTTCACGTGCGAGGGCCGCCGCCTCGTCTTCATCGACTTCGCGTTGAGCCAAGTACACGACATATGCGGTGAAGAACGCCAGCATGATCACGAGGAATGCACCCTCGAGTCGATCGATCTCCTCGTCGCGACAGAGTAGTAAGACGATGCAGGCGACCGAGAACATGAAGGGGTATTCTAGACGCAAAGTCTGGTGTTTCACAATCATGGGAGCGATGACCGCTGACACACCCAGGATCATGCCGATATTGAAGATCGTCGATCCGATGATGGTACTGTAGGCGAGATCCGTACTCCCATGAGCGGCGGCACCCATGCTCACAGCTAACTCCGGCAGGCTAGTACCCATTGCTACTACCGTCAGTCCGACAACGGCCATGGACACTCGAGCGAGTAGTGCAATCCGTGTCGCTCCCCGGACGAGGTAGTGACCACCGGCCAAGAGGAGGGCCATGCCGACTACTAGCTGAATCTCTGCGAGCAGCACTGGATGCTTTGTTTCCCTTCTGTCACGTCAGCTCGATCTGCGTCTGAGACATAGTAACGCCCATAGCCTGCGACGCAATTCAGAGACTATCCCTGGTCTACGTGTCGTCGAGCCAGGCAGCGAACGGCACCGTACGATTGAGTGCAGTCGGATGACGACGAAACCACGTGAGCAATAGCATCATCTCATCAATGGAATCGCTGGGAATTGATCCCTGTCGTGGTTCTGCGGCAACATGTTGAGGCACCAGAGCTCGAAATGCTTCCCTCTCGATCGGGGAATGTGGTGCTGGCGCTGAAGCACGCACCGTCGCGTTACGAATTATGTATGCCCGGTCGTCACCATACACACCAGGATCGGTGTACACGAAACTGAGCGAGGCTATCGCGCTGCGAGCCCTCACTGCCGACGCGAGAAGCCACTCGAGTCGGTCGAACCGGTCACGCCAGCGGGCTGCTAGTTCGAACTCGTTGTTCTCGCTCGCGGCCGCCATCTGCTCCACAACCTGGTTCAGCGGCTCGATAGTCTTCGCCTTGAGAAATGAGAGTGCGGTCTGGAGGCGGCTGATGTAGCCATCCTCGGTTACGAAACCGCCGCACGGCGCGGTGCACTGGCCGAGGTCATGCCGCAGGCACGCCGCGCGACTTGCCGATCGAAAAAGGTCTCCCTGTTCCTGGAAGACGATCGGCATCTTGAGCGAACAGTCGCGGAGGCCCATCAGATCGTTCAGTGCGCGAACGCCCTCCCGTAACCGACCGATGCTGGTGAAGGGGCCGTAATGCAGAGTGCCGTCGGGCCCGGGAGAAGTGCCCACATAGATCCGCGGAGCTACTCCGGTGGAGATCTTGATGAAGCCAACACGGCGGTTTCGGTTCATCCGCACGTTGAACACGGGCCTGTAACGCCGGATCTGTCTTAACTCTGCCAGCAGGGCTGCGAATTCCGACGGTGTGTTGTCCCACTCAATCTATGCCGTAGCGTTCCGGATCCGCGCAGCTTTGTCTTCGGGGTAACTGGCCCGGAAATAGGAGAGCAGGCGATTACGGAGGCGTTTGGCCTTCCCCACGTAGATGACTCGGCCGGTCGGGTCGAGCATGCGATAGACGGCGGGTCGGTTTTCAGCCAGGGCGAGAACTCTACGCCGGAGGTGGCTGAGGTCGGTGAGAGGAAGGGCCAGCGTCCCCAACTACGCCACCCCACTGGAAGCTTCGCGTTGCGGGGCTAGTCGCGACTGCCCTGGCAACGCCAACAGAAGGTGGTGGCACGACCGTCGATCGTGTGCGTCGTTGCCAGTCGTGTTGCGCACCGCACGCACGGCTCGCCGGTGCGGCCGTACACTTGCAGTAGTGATTGGAATGAGCCGCTCTCGTCGGTTCCGGTTCTGTAATCTCGAATCGTAGTACCGCTTGCTGCGATCGCCTCCCGCAAGACTGCCTGCACTTCCACGTGTAGCCGAGCAAGCTCGTCCGGACTGAGACGGTTTGCGGGCCGTGAGGGATCGACTCCGGCACGGAACAGAGCCTCGTTCGCATAGATGTTGCCGACACCGGCAAGACGCTTCTGGTCCATCAGGACCTTCTTGATTGCCTGGCGACTGCCACTCATCCGCTTTGCGAACCGCTGCGAGTCGAACTCGTCGTCCAGAGGCTCCGGCCCGATGCTACCAGTATAGGCCTGCCACTGCCGTTCGTCCAAGAGCCAAATCGTACCCAAGCGGCGAACGTCGCGGTACACGAACGTGGCACCCTCACCAAGGCTGAGCAACAGAACCGCGTATTTGCGGTCCTGCTGGGTCAATCGGTGGCGGTACACGGTGAGGACACCGGTCATACGTGGCTGGATTACCATGCGTTGTCCGCTGTCCAGTATGAACACGGCGTGTTTGGCCCGTCGACGGACGCATACGACTCGTCGGCCGTCGAGCGAGGCCAGGAGTCGCTTGCGACTGACCCTGCGAAGAACGTTGTTCTTGAGGAGGCGGGGGTTTCTCAGGATGCGACCTGTGAGCTGCGGTGCCAGGTCGCGAACAATGGTTTCGACCTCAGGCAGCTCCGGCACGGGCAACCTCCCGCCAGGCGATGTCCCGGCGGAATACCTTGCCCTCGAAGTGCACGGCGTCCGCCAAGCACTGGCTGCGAGCCAGAGCCTCCGGCACGTCCGCACCCAACCCGGTAGCGCAGAGAACTCTGCCACCGGCCGTCCTGAGGACACCGTCGCTGTCATAAGACGTTCCAGCATGAAACAACAGTGTGTCACTCGGCAGGTCTTCGGGGATCGATATCACGGCGCCCTTCACGGGAGCGACCGGGTATCCAGGTGAAGCCAGCACAGTTGTCACAGCTGCTCTGCTGGCAGCCTGGCGGAGATCGTCCGGAGACCAAGGCTCGTTTGCAGCGATGCGCCACATGTGTTCGGTCAGATCTGTGTCCAATACGGGGAGCACGACCTGGGCCTCTGGGTCGCCGAACCGGCAATTGAACTCCAATACGCTTAGCTCGCCGGAGGAATCAATCATCAAACCGGCATATAGAATGCCTGTGTATGGCGTGCCGGCTTCGGCCATCTTCGCGAGCACGGGCTCGCGGACGTCTTTGAGCGCACGGTCCAGCAGTGCGGGTCCCGCTATGGAAACGGGAGCGTACGCACCCATGCCGCCGGTGTTCGGGCCTGTGTCGCCTTCGCCCAACCGCTTGTGATCCTGCGAGGACGGGAGCAGCATCACCTGCTCACCATCGGTCAGAGCGATCACCGAAAGCTCCTCTCCCTCCAGGAACTCCTCGACCAGGATCAGGTCGCCGGCGCTGCCGAACTTGCCCGCCAGCATCTCTCGGGCGGTTCTTTGCGCGGTCGCCCTGTCGGGGCAGACGACCGCTCCCTTGCCGGCAGCGAGGCCTGAGGCCTTCACCACCAGGGGCTCCGGATGTGAGGCGATGTACTCGAGGGCCCTGGCCTCGTCAGTGAACTTCTCACTGGCAGCCGTTGCCACACCTGCCGCCACCATGACGTCTTTGGCAAACGCCTTGGATGATTCGAGCCGTGCCGCCTTGGCGCCGGGACCGAATGCATGATGACCTTCACTCACCAACCTGTCCACCAATCCCTCGGCCAGCGGAGCTTCTGGGCCGATTATGGTGAGGTCGATCTGATTCTCTCTGACGGCGGCGACCACGGCGTCCTGGTCGCTCGGATTGATGGGGAGGTTGGTGCCGATGTCTCGCGTGCCCGGATTGCCCGGGGCACAGAATATCGTTGCTGAGCGGGAGAGGGCCCAACAAATGGTGTGCTCGCGGCCCCCTCCCCCTACAACCAGGATTCTCACTTCTTATCGCTCTCCTTGAACGCATCCGAGAAAGCTGCTGCCGCCCGCTTCACTGCGTCTGCCACGTCGCCGACCGTTTCCTTGGCGCTCTTGGCATAGTGGGTTGCGGCCTCGCCCACATCCTCAACCACAGACCTCTTCTTCTCTTCCTCGCCCCGGTGAGTGTACTCACCCTGGACAATCGTATCATATGCGCCGTCACTGATCCATTTCTGTAGCTCCGCTGCGCGCAGAGTGTTGAACGGATGGGTGAGGGTCAGCGTGTTCAGGATCTTGTACACCTTGTCCATCGGGCCGCCCATGGTCTCGTACTCGCGAGCCTGCTCCATGAACGCATCCAGATCGGTTTCCGCTGCCGTGCCACCCCCCGCCAGCTTCAGGAACACCCTCATAGAGGCGACCGGATCCTGAGTGGCCAGCAATCCTGCCCGGTCGGACGAGAGTTCGGCTTTGCGAGACCACTCGAGTAGAGCCAGCTGTATCGGAAGCAGCGCAATCCCCGCGAGGAACGGGAGATTGTTGAAACCGAACATGAGCAGGATGAACAGAACCGTGCGGTATAGCGCATGCCCGCTCATCACGTGACCCAGCTCGTGGCCAATAAGAACGCGCAGTTCGTCGTCGTTCAGCAGGGTGACGGCGCCGGCGTTGAGTGTGATGAACGGATGGTCCATTCCTACAGCGCCGGCATTGACCAGTGGAGTCTGGGTCACGTACAGCTCCGGCTGCTCAGGCCAGTCCATCGTGGTTGTGACTTCTGTCAGTAGCCCGTGCAGCTTGGGGAATTGCCTCGGTCCCACCCGGACGGCGTTGGCTTGAAATAGGAGCCGAATCCCCCGTTCACCAAAGAACCCGAAAATACTTCTCACTACCTGGTCGAAGCCGGGAATGGCCCTGAGCGTCTGGAGGGCCGCTCGGTCGGCTGGATGTTCCCAGGCTGTCGCCGAGATATTCGTGAGGATCACCCCCGACCGCTCGGCCGGAACGCCTGCGTCTGCACTCATTGCTGCCTCCGAATTTCTGAGAGTCCTAGCTAGGGACTTTTATCGCTGCTAATCCGTACGCTTCCCAACCGGCGGGGTTTCACACTGCGACCTACGTATTTGCTGCTTTTCCCAGCGCCTGGTCCAGGTCACTCAGGAGATCGTCCAGATCCTCGATTCCGACCGACAAGCGCACCAAACCATCCGTCAGGCCCATCGCGTCCCGCATCTCCCTGGGAACCGACGCGTGGGTCATCGAGGCGGGGTGACCGATCAAACTCTCCACGCCACCCAGGGACTCGGCCAAAGCGAAGATCCGCGTGCTCTCGACCACGGTCCGCGCTCTCTCCAGCGATCCCAGCTCCATCGATATCATGCCCCCGAATCCTGACATCTGGCGGCACGCCAACTCGTGCTGCTCGTGACTGGGTAGGCCCGGATAGTAGACGTGCTGCACGGCCGGGTGTTCGAGCAGCCATGCCGCTATGGCCCGACCGGACTTGTCGTGCTGGCTCATTCTCACAGACAGCGTCTTGACCCCCCTGAGAGCGAGCCAACAGTCGAGCGGTCCCGGTACCGCCCCTGTCGAGTTCTGAATGAACTCCAGCTGTTCAGCCAGGTCGTCGCGCACCGTGAGAACCGCCCCACCCACCATGTCACTGTGACCGTTGATGTACTTGGTGGTGGAGTGCACCACAACCTCGGTACCCAGTGCAATCGGCTGCTGGAAACACGGGGTCGCAAACGTGTTGTCCACAACCAGGATGAGACCCCGGTCACGGGCCAGATCACCGGCTGCAGCCAGATTTGTGAGGTGCATCATTGGATTTGTGGGAGTTTCGATGAATATCATCTTGGTGGTGGGCTTCACCGCGGCGTCGACGCTTTCCAAGTCCCGGGTATCCACGAACGTGAATGCAAGCCCGAGGCGGTCGAACACCTGCGTCATGATACGATGCGTGCCGCCGTAGACGTTCTCACCGCAAATGACATGGTCGCCCGAACTCAGCAGCTTCAGAACCGCATCTGTGGCAGCCAAGCCGGAGGCAAAGGCAAAGCCGTGGGTGGCCCCCTCCAGGGCTGCGAGGTTCTGCTCTAAGGCATCCCGAGTCGGATTACGTGTGCGGGCGTACTCAAAGCCCTTGTGTTCTCCCAGCCGGGGCTGGACGTACGTGGAGGTTTGATAGACCGGCGTCATGATGGCACCGGTGGTCTCATCCGGTCGCTGGCCGGCGTGCACGGCACGGGTGGCGAAACCGGTATCTAGGTATTCTGGAAGTACGCGTGTCATAAGTAGTTGGGGGAAGAGATTCGTGCGGGAACGTAACGCCCGCGCTGTACGAACGGCAAGCGATTGTCTTGAAGTCACCAACGGCTCAAGCTACGTTCACACCCTATGACGAAACCGGCCGTGACCGAACAAGCCATTAACTGTTTATTGGTGGATGACGAGGCGCAACTGCGCGACGCCTTACGCCGTGTATTGGAGGCGGCGGGATACGATGTGCTGGTCGCGGCTTCGGGCGTCGAGGCGCTCCAGATTCTGGAGGAGATACAGGTGCCCTTGGTGATCTCCGACATCAGGATGCCGGAGATGGACGGTTTGACCCTCCTGCGCCGCATTCGAGAGCAGTGGCCCGAAGTGGCCGTGGTAATGGTCACCGGCGTTACCGAGGTGGATGTGGCGGTAGCCTGTCTCAAACTGGGGGCACTCGACTACATCCTGAAGCCATTCCAGATCGAGGAGGTTGGGGCCAGAGCCGAGCAGGCACTGGACAAGCGACGACTGCTGTTGGACAACCGTCTCTATCAAGAGCACCTTGCTGATCTGGTGGACCAACAGGCACGGCGTATCGAAGAGCTGTTCCTGGAAGGCGTGCAGACCTTGGTCGAGGCGCTCGAAGCGAAAGATGCTTACACCAGGGGCCATTCCTCGCGGGTTGCCGTCTACTCGAGCGCCATCGCCAAGAACTTGGGCATGAGGGAGAAAGACATCAGGCTGATAGAACTCGGCTCCGAACTCCACGACGTCGGCAAGATAGGTGTGCGTGAAGCAGTGCTGCAGAAGCCCGGCAAATTGGAGCCCCACGAGTACCAGCATCTGATGGAACACACGGTCATTGGAGCACGTATCCTGGACCCCTTGCTCAAGAATGCACCCGAAGTGATATCCATTGTTCGCTCGCACCATGAAAGACTCGATGGAGCTGGGCTGCCGGACGGGCTAAGTGGCGATACCGTCCCCATTCACACCCGGATAGTCATTGTTGCTGACTCCTTCGATGCCATGACGTCCGTGCGTCCCTATCGCCCGGCAATGGACGCTCCGGAAGCGATTGCCGAACTCCAGCGCTGCAGTGGTACTCAGTTCGATCCCGAAGTCGTCATTGCATTCCTGCACGCCTTCCCCGATGAGCTGACCCTGCCGATCTCGACGCCCCGCAAGGTCGGTGGCACGGTGCCTGAAGGTGTAGCTACGGGCGAATGGCCGACCTACTCAGCCTAAACCCTCAACTCTCTTTCGTGCGTCTATGAGCGATACCCTGGTAGTCAGTATTTCAGGAGTGCGAGGCATCGTTGGTGCCAGCCTCACACCTGATGTGGTAGCGCAGTATGCCATTGCCTTTGGCATGCTCGCCCGTGATTCGGGTGGTGCAACGATCGTCCTGGGACGTGATGCACGAACCTCGGGACCCATGTTCGCCGAGGTAGTCACTGCGGCGCTGCAATCCGTAGGTGTGACGGTCATCGATTGCGGTTTGATCCCGACACCAACCGCACAGCTGGCCGTGGAGCACCACGGTGCCGCAGGTGGAATCGTAATCACTGCTAGCCACAATCCGGTCGAGTGGAACGCCCTCAAGTTTGTGGGACCCGACGGCTTGTTCCTGAACAAGCAGACCGCCAATCGCCTGTTCGATTACGTGGCACGAGGAACCAAGGATGGGACTGCGGTCACACCACGCGGTGGTCTGGTGAGCGACGATGCCGCAATCGAACGACATCTCGATGCAGTTCTAGGTCTGGAACTCGTCGACGTCGCGGCGATCAGGCAACGTGGTTTCACCGTCGCGTTGGACTGTGTGCGC
>JAUVRV010000214.1 GCA_030597435.1 Gemmatimonadales bacterium
GCGTCGGTTCCTCTCGCCGTCACCGACGAAGGCGAGACCGTGATGCCATCCGAGAAACCATAACCGGTGTCGGGGGTGATTCGGACGCGGGATATGACCGGAATCTGTGTCTCCATTACGTCATCGAGGTCGAGTGTGATCGTATCGGGATACACTCCCTCGGGAACCACATCGGCGCCTTCAGTTGTCTGGAGATCGTCGGTGGATAGCGTCAGGAAGTAGGTTGATCCCGAGAGCGTGTCCGGCATCGCCTTGTGGATGGTCGGTGGAGTCCGCAGCAGCTTAGCCAATTCGCCGAGCGTACCGCTGTAGCGAGCCTGGACCTCCGGTAACGGGCTAGTCAGCATGCGGCCCTGTGGCGTCCGCACACTCAAGGTCACACGTACCATCTCTGTGGTTCTCTCCCGTGCAGCGACTACCGCCCACAACACGGTTGCCAACACCAAGGCCGTCAGCTTGATGCGCCAGTTGGTGAGAATCCAAAGGCGGAGGTCTGGGATCTTGGCCATTCAGACGCTCGTCCTAGGGAGTCGTAGGGCCGTCATCTACTGAACCCAGGAGCCTGCCGCAGATGTCGAGATAAGCCTGATCGTCCCACTCCCTCGAACTGATTTCCTTCCGGGTGATCACTCCATTGCGATCAATGATGAAGCTCTCGGGTAGTCCCGTTGTCTGGTAGGCGCGTTCAATGCGGCCCGTTCGGTCTTGCAGGATATCGAAGGTCAGGCCGCGTTGCCGGGTCCACTCGAGCACTTGGTCCGGATCCATTGCATCGACACTGACCGCCACTATCCTGAGGCCCTGTGGTCCCAGCAGCTCATGCAGACGCTGCATGGCAGGCATCTCTTGTTCGCACGGTGCACACCAGGTCGCCCAGAGATTCAGCAACACGACCTCACCGCGATAGTCACTTAGGGCGATCGTATCACCGGTGACAATATTCACCGCCTCGAAATCGGGTGCTTCACTGCCCGGGCGAATCGGCCGGATGTCTGCAGAGAGAGACATCCCGGCGATCACCGCCGCTGCCAAGGCGGCTACAATCAAGCCAACCGCTATCCATTGTCCGCGTGATGCCATACTCAAACCGCCGTGTGACAGAGTTTGCGTAGTTCGCCCACCTCGCTCGTGGGATCGTCAGAACCGAAAATCGCCGAGCCGGCCACGAATGTGTCGGCACCGGCGCCCCGTGCGGCAGCGATGGTGTTGCGCGCAATGCCACCGTCTACCTCGAGTCGGGCAGAGCTGCCTCGCGCATCCAGCAACGCGCGAGCCCTGGCCACCTTGCCGGTGACCGTCTCGATGTACCGTTGGGCGGGAAAGCCGGGATTCACCGTCATGATCAGCAGCAAATCCAGATCGTCTATCACCTCTTCGGCGTAGCTCAGAGGCGTACCTGGATTCAGGGCCAGACCAGCCAGCATGCCGCACGCCCGCACCTGGTCGAGCTGACGCTGCACGTGGGCTGTGGTCTCCGGGTGAAATGTGAACACCGATGCTCCGGCGTCCGCAAAAGGCGCGATGTACCACTCGGGTCGTTCGACCATGAGGTGTACATCGAGCGGCAAGTCGGTTATCCGCTTCAATGCCGCTACCAACCCTGCTCCAAACGTGAGGTTGGGTACGAAATGACCATCCATGACATCGACGTGAATCCAGTCGGCCCCACCAGATACGACCTTCTCAACGTCATCCGTGAGTTTGGTGAGATCCGCACTCAGCACGCTTGGCGAGATGTATACATCGTGATTCACTGACTGCCTCCCCGCACGATTATGACTGCCACGGCCGCTCCAGGTGCACTCAATGTCCCTGCGGCCGGATTCTGTTCAATAACCAACCCTGGCTCACTTGCGGTGCTGGTCCGAGCTTGTGTTGTTCCCAGCGCCAGTCCCGATTGCTCCAACAGCGCACGTGCCTCATCCAGCGAGAGTCCGGAGAGATTGGGTACGGAAATCGTAGCAGCACCAACACTCACATAGAGGCGGACGCCAAAACCTGGTGGACGGCTCTGACCTGCTCTCGGGTTTGTGGTGACTACGACGCCACGCTCCTGAGGGGATGTGCTCGTATCAATGCTTGCGACCGTGAGTCCGGCAGCCTCAATCAGCCGCCGCGCGAGTTGCTGTTCGTAACCGGCCACATCCGGTATCGGTACTCGCTGTGGGCCGCGGCTCACCGAGAGAGCCACTCCGGTGCCTGGTTGGACGGCTACGCCCGGAGGAGGTTCCTGCCACACCACCGTACGGGCCGGTTGATTGGGGTGGCTGACCCAGGCAGTGTCACTGGGCGTGAGACCGGCATCGAGTAGCGATTGACTTGCTTGCTCCAACTCGAGTCCGAGCACCCGCGGCACCGCTTGAGCACGTGCGAATATGGGTGACGGGAACAGCACAAACACAGCGACACCATACCCTACCACGAAAGCTGCGATCACCGTAGCCGTGCCGACCAATAGACGTCGTTGCTTGGCGTCCAGTCCCTTGAGCCAACGGAGACCTGTGCCGATCCAGCGGAACCAATTGCGCCACGCGAAAGCGACTTTGCCGTGCCGACGGAACTTCATCGCAGGCGTCTCAAGCGAGCCGCGAACGCACCATCTGCTCCGGTGTCCGGCGGAAACAAGAATAGATCGTCACACTCGCGTTGATAGTTCGGGTGCCGTTCGAGAAAACTGTTCACCTGCTCTTGGTTCTCCTCCGGTTCCAGGGAACACGTGGCATAAACCAGGATGCCGCCCACTTTGACCACTGTCGCTGCCGCATCGAGGAGGCGCAGCTGGAGTTGCGCCATTCGCTTGATGCCACGCTCCGCGAGCCGCCAGCGTCCGTCAGGATGCCGGGCCAGCGTACCCGTGGCCGAACAAGGTGCGTCCACCAGCGCGACGTCGACCGCCTGGTCCCCCAGCGGCGGCGTTACGGCGTCTGCGACCACTACGGTCACCTGAGGTGCAACCCGGTCCAAGGTCTCTCTGAGACGTGGTATTCTATCACGCTTCAGCTCGGTCGCCACTACCCGCGCCACGACACTCAAGATAGCTGCCTTACCGCCCGGTGCGGCACATGCGTCCCAAACGACAGCTCCGGATGCCACCTCGGCAAACTGCACCACACGCGCCTGGGCGGGGCCCTGGACCAAGAAGCTACCCTGGTCGTAGCCCGGGAGGTCTTCCGCCCGGGCTCCTTCAACGGCCAGTCCGATGCCCAATGGTGTAGGCTTCGCTGTGATGCCACATTCAGCCAGACTGAGTCGCAGTTTCTCCTGTGACCACCCAACGGGTTGAATCACGAACGGCGGCTTACGGTTGTTGTGTTCCAGGAGCGCCCGGGTTCGATCGAGGCCGAAGCCGCTCACCCACCGGTCTACTAACCACTGTGGGTGAGAATGCAGCTCGGCGAGTCCTGCGGCATTTCCGGCTGATACCGGTCCTGGTTCTCCCTCGCCCTGCGCCACCCGTCGCAGTACCGCGTTAACGAGTCCGGCAGCTCGGTGGCCTGCCACTTTCTTGGCGACCTCAACTGTTGCCTGTACAGCAGCATACTGGGGCACGCGATCGAGCCGAGTGAGCTGATATGCCCCGATCCTGAGTAGTTCCTGCAGGTCTGGCGCGGTTTTCTCCCAGCTACCAGAGACGAGTGATCTGAGTTGGCGATCCAAGCGGGTTCTGGTGCGCAGCACACCGGCCGCCATCTCGTGAGCCAATCTCCGGTCCGCGTCATCCAGGCCCGCCACGGCCGCGGCATGTGCTGAATCGAAGCGCTCGCCGGAGCGTACCTTTTGGAGAGTCTCCAGAGCCGCCGCACGGGATGCTATGCCGCTTGCCACGCTACCCAAGCATGCCGGTGGTCGGGCTGGACGGTGCAGCGATCTCGCGCTTGGGCATTCTTCCGGCGAGAAACGCCAGGCGACCCGCCTCCACCGCACGCTTCATGGCGTGGCCCATGGCAACCGGATTCTCGGCGGCCGCGAGGGCCGTGTTCATGAGGATGCCGTCCACTCCCTGTTCCATCGTGAGACAGGCGTCGGAGGCCGTGCCCACCCCGGCATCCACCACGACAGGAACTGACAGTCTCCGCTTGATAATGCGGATGTTATAGGGATTGATGAGTCCCAGGCCACTTCCGATCGGTGATGCAAGCGGCATCACGGCCGCACAACCAGCATCCTCGAGTCTCAATGCCGTGATGAGATCGTCGTTTGTGTACGCCAGCACCTTGAAACCTTCGGAAACCAGAGTCCGCGACGCCTCCAGCAGGCCATCGACGTCGGGGAGCAGAGTCTCCTCGTCTCCAATCACTTCCAGCTTGATGAAGTCGCTGAAGCCGGCTTCTCGGGCCAATCGCGCGTAGCGTATGGCGTCTTCCGCGTTGTAACACCCTGCGGTGTTGGCCAGCAAGAAAAACTGCTTGGGGTCCAGGTGGTACAGGATCCCCTCGTCCTTCGTCCGATCGAGATCGACTCGACGTACCGCGACCGTGACTACCTCCGCACCCGAAGCCCGGATGGCCTCAACCATCGTTGCGTTGTCTGCATACTTCCCTGTCCCTACCATCAGGCGCGAGCGGAATTCGTGGCCACCGATGATGAGGTTTGTCTCCGCCGGTGTTGCCACCGTGTGTACCATGACGCTCTCCTGTATTGCTCAGCCTCCGCCCACGAAGTGGACGAGTTCTATCTGGTCGCCATCGTGCAATTGCGTGTTCCCCAACGCAGGACGGCGCACGATCTCACGGTTCACTTCAACGACAACGGTGCGGGGGTCGAGGCCCAGATGCTGCAGCAGGCCGAGGGCAGTGGAACTCCCGTCTACCTGACGCTCCTCGCCGTTCACCACCACCGTCATAGCTTCGTTCATGCGTTGAAAGATAGCAGCATGCTCTCAGCAGCCGCACGGGGATCGGGTGCGTGCCACAGACTCGATATCGCGGCAACACCGTAGGCACCGGCGTCGATCGCGAGCCGCACTCGTTCGGGCTCGACACCGCCGATTGCAATGACGGGTACCTGCTGGACAGCGGAGAGCGCTGCAGTACCGAGCGGTTCTCGATCTGGGTGTGATCGGGTTGGCCAGATCGGACCCAAGAACACGTAGTCGACGCCCTCGTAGGCCGCTTCGCAGGCCTCATCGATGCTGTGGGTGGACCGCCCGATCAGGGCGTCCTCGCCGAGCAGGCTGCGGGCGGCCGATACCGGCAGGCCAGCGCTGGGCAAGTGGATTCCATCCGCGCCAGCGGCGCGAGCCACGTCTGCGCGGTCGTTGACCAATACCATAGTCCCATGTGACTGACATACCGCCCTGGTTTGCCGGGCCAATTCGGTCAAACGCTTCCCGCCCAGCCGGCCCGAACGGATGTGCAAGGCAACGTCGCTTCCGAGGGAAAGGGCACGAGCCAGGCCGGAAAAGTTGGTGAGTTCGAGAATGGAGTCGTCAGTAACTGCGTGGAGCCGTGGAAGATGCCGCTTCACTCGAAGCGATCGCCCTTCTTGGCGTTCTTCCCTCTCAACCACGCCGCCGCCGCCATGCGTTGTCGGCCAGCCGGCTGGACGTCGAGGAACTGAAGGGCACCGGAGCCGGTGGCGACAACGAATGCCGGATCCGTTTCGAGGATTTCAC
>JAUVRV010000283.1 GCA_030597435.1 Gemmatimonadales bacterium
CCACCGGATGTGTTTCTCCTCGACGCATCTGATGTGCCAATCTTCGTCGAACGAGGACTCGTTCTCGATCTCAGTCCCTATGCAACACGGGTCGGCTATGAACCCGAGCGTGTGTTCTCCGAAGTCCTGCAAGTCTTTGACAGACAAGGACGGCTATACGCGTTCCCCAAGGGCTTCACCCCGATGGTCCTCTTTTACAATCGGACCCTGTTCGACGAGCTGAACGTCACTCCGCCACCGGAAGAGGGATGGACCTGGGAGGAGTTTCTAGAGACGGCAAAGGCGGTAACTCAAGACGTCGACGGTGACGGTCGCACCGATACTTACGCTATCGATTTCCCACGCCGCCTGTTCGAGTGGATCCCCTGGGTGTGGTCGGCCGGAGGGGACATACTCGACCCGGACGGCAATCAAGCGGTCGGTTATCTCGATTCCGAGATGACCGTTGCCACGTTCGAGTTTCTGGCTTCACTCATCACGGAATGGCACACAGCACCAGTGCAGTTCCTCAGGGGTGGAGACCCGATGCGCGCCGGTCGCTTCTATGTGGGTGACCAAGCCATGCTGCATGGCGGGCATTGGTTGTTACCGCGGTTGCTCCACTACAATGCGAGAGGTGACATAGAACTCGGCGTCGCCCCCATTCCACACCACGCCGACGCCTCACCGCAGAACGTGCTATACACCTCCGGTTGGGCCGTACCGGTCAACGTGCGACACAAGCGTCTCGCCTTGGAGCTTGCGGCCTATCTCGCCAGCGAAGCAGCACAGCGCATGCGTGCCGCCTCCGGTCTCGAGATCACGGCGTTTCGCGATGTTGCGCTGGAACTCGCTGCGGCAGACACCATGGGCCTCGAGCGCGTGTTCTTAGACCAAGTGACCGGGAGCAGACTGCCTTGGGGGGCCATCGTGAGCGACTTCCACGAGATCGAAGAGCTGACATTCGACATCATGGATCGGCACCTCCTGCGACAGGAAGACCTCGCCACTATCGCCTCCTCCATCGCTCGCGAGATCGATCGTATGAGGGGCCGGTGAGTCACAATACCCGACGTCGATCCATCCTGATCGCCTCCGCTCTGTTCCCGCTGGCGATAGCGACGGTCGCGGGCTTGTTCGTAACGGGCCAATCGGTGACCAGAGCGCGCCACGACCTTCTCCGTAAGGAAACCAACACGGCAGTGGAACTCGTCCGTGAAGTACAGCTGAGTCAGATACTGGATTCGATCTTCCCACGACGCTGGACCCTGACAGACGAGCAAGATGCCACTCTCGACCAAGCCATCGTTTACGAGTCGCCCAGTGGTGTAACCGGCAAGGCGGCGGTGTACGATGCAGCCTCATGGTATCGGGTCGGGACTCTCTACCTCTCAGCGGCTCCCGCTCGGCACACCGGCCTGCCGCTCCAGATCGTGATGGTTGCGGCAGTTGCACTCCTCATGCTGGGTTGCGCGATTACCTGGTGGGTAGGCCGGCCCGGCAGCGGCTTCACCGTCCGAATTGGGTTCTCGGCAGCAGTGCTCCTTCTGCTGGGAACCCCACTGTGGCTTGCCAGCGGGTGGTCACGAGCAGAACTGGCACACCTAACCGATCAGCGCCTACAGATCGCGGTACGAGCCCTGGAACTGGTACCCGATCTCGCTGCGCTTTCAGCGCGCCCAGGTGGAGTGACGCAGCTGACCGGACTCCAGTTCGTGCTCTCGGATCCTGCGGGGGGCGAGCCTTTCTCCACTCTGCATCCGGTCGCGACCGCCGATCTCGGTTTGACACCGTCTCCGTTCACTGGCAGAGCCACAGCCGACCGCGTCGAGTACGCGGTAGCAGACGTGGAATCGATCCGCCTGGTTGCGCTCCCATTCGAGCAAACGGAAGGATCAACCGCGACGGTTGTGATGATCGCACTGATAGGTTTGATGGTGGCTGCACTGCCCCTCTCGTTTGCAGCTCTCGCGAACCAGCCCAGGGTCTTTCACCGCAACGTCGTCGCTTGGACGTTCCTGGCACCATCGATCATCCATCTCACGATCTTCACAGTAGGCCCGCTAGGCTTCGCAGCCTGGCTCAGCCTTCATCGCTGGAGCCTGCTCGACGCCGCTCGTCCCTTCGTGGGCTTGGCCAACTACGCGCGGCTCCTAGGAGACGGTGCGTTCTGGAATGCGATCAAGAATACGGCCGTGTTCACGCTTCACGTCCCGTTCGCCATGGCGATCGCACTGGCCATCGCTCTCGTTGTACATCGCAGGATCCGTGGCATCGTGTTCTTGCGGGCGACGCTCTTCTTGCCGACGATCACGAGCCTCGTCGCGATCGCCATGGTTTGGCAGTGGATGCTACACGACGAGTATGGACTCATCAACTGGTTGCTGTCCCTGATCGGGCTCGGCCCAGTGCATTGGCTCTCTTCGCCAGCTACCGCACTGGTCTCAATCATGATCATGTCCGTATGGATGATGGTGGGATATCAAATGATCCTGTTCCAAGCGGGGCTAGCGGCAATTCCCCAAGAGTACTACGATGCGGCCCGCATCGATGGAGCCGGACCTTGGCGCCGGTTTGTGCACGTTACCTTACCGGGTCTCCGCCATACGGTCTTCTTTGTGCTGATTACGTCGGTCATCGGCTCTTTCCAAGTGTTTGGAGCAATCTATGTCATGACCGAAGGCGGGCCGCTACACGCCACCGACGTGGCAGTGTTCCACATCTACGAGGAAGCGTGGAGATACTTCCGTTTCGGCGACGCGGCCGCAATGAGTTGGGTGTTGTTCGCAATCATCTTTACCGTCACACTGCTTCAGTTCCGCACTCTCGAGCGTCGCGTTGAGGAATCGGCGTGATGGTCAGATCTTCGAGTCATCCACGAATCGGCAAGCTGCTTGCATGGGGACTGACATTAGCGTTGGCTGCTTCGATGCTGGCTCCGTTCCTCTGGATGCTCTCGACCAGCCTCATGGACGAACTGGAGGTCTTTCGCTTTCCCCCGCGTCTCGTGCCGGAGACCCTACGCTGGGACAACTACAGCGGCGCGCTCAGCGCACGTCCGTTTGGTCGCTATTTTCTGAACTCGTTTGTCTTCGCCATACTGATCGTGTTGGGACAGCTATTCACGGCTGCAACGGCCGGTTATGCCTTTGCGAAGTTCGAGTTCAAAGGCCGCGACAAGTTGTTCCTGCTGTACCTGTCCACAATGATGGTGCCCGCGGTCGTCGTGCTGATTCCCAGATTTCTCCTGATCGACACGCTTGGCTGGATCGACACCTATGCCGGTTTGGTCAGCACCGAGCTAGTGTCAGTATGGGGTGTTTTTCTCATGCGGCAGTACTTCCGCACCGTCCCCAAGGAACTGGAGGATGCTGCACGGATTGACGGTGCCGGTCCCTGGCGTGTGTTCTGGACTATTTCCTTGCCGCTGGCAAAACCAGCTCTGGCAACACTCGGCCTGTTCGCGTTCATCGACGCCTGGAAGAACCTGCTCTGGCCGCTGGTGGTTACTACATCAATGAACATGCGCACCGTGGAGGTGGGCATCGCGTCATTTCACGGCACATTCGTTTTCAATTGGCCCTACCAGATGGCCGCAGCAGTCATGGCGGTGCTACCAATCATGCTGCTGTTCTTCTTCACACAACGTTACTTCACGCGTGGTATTCAGATGACGGGATTCAGGTGACAGCACTTCCCCACCACCACACCCGGCAACCCGGTTACACTGTCTCCCGGTGTCCCGGCCAAACCACCCAGCCGCTCACCCCGACCCGACGGTCCCACTCCACCCGTCCACCTAACCCGGTTACCCGGCGGCCCGGCGCCACCCCGCACCTCACCGCAGCGGACGGGCGGACGGTTTGCATCATCTCCTTCCCCTCCTTCCCCTCCTTCCCCTCCTAATCTGTATGCCAAGAACATCACCGACGTCGAACCCACGCAAATGGACACATCTACTGGCGATATCCATAGCCTGCCTCCTAGGCATGAGCCCGTGGTTCTCCGCGACCGCGGTGGTGCCGGCGCTCATGGATCATTGGGACATCAGCAGCGGGCAAGCTGCCTGGCTCACGATGTCGGTCCAGGGCGGTTTCGTCGTTGGCGCGTTGCTGAGTGCCCTACTGAACGTCCCGGACCTGTGGCAGCCGCGTCGCGTCTTCGCGTTCGGTGCGTTGGCCGCCGCCCTCTCTAACGCAGCGATTCCCGCCCTTCACGTCGACTTCACCACTGCCGTGGTCCTGCGGTTCTGCACCGGAGTGTCGCTTGCGCTGGTATATCCCGTCGGCATGAAGATCATGGCCACTTGGACGCGGGCGGACCGCGGCATGGCCATTGGGATGTTGGTCGGAGCACTGACGGTCGGCAAGGCGGCACCGCACCTGGTGAAAGCCCTGGGTGACGTGAGCGCGTGGGAGCCAGTCGTTTATGCCGTCTCGGGTTTAGCACTGCTGGGTGGCATCATTGCGTGGCTCGCCGGCAAGGCAGGACCGTACAGCACTCCTGCACCACGGTTCCACTGGCGTCACATCGCGAAATCAATGCGGGTGCGGTCGCTCCGGCTGGCCAACTACGGGTACCTGGGTCACATGTGGGAGTTGTACGCCATGTGGACTTGGATTCCGCTGTTCCTGCTGGCTTCTTTTCGGGCATCAGGTATGGTCGAACGGTTCGGTGACACCACCGTTGAGAGCCTGGCTTCACTGGCCGCATTC
>JAUVRV010000074.1 GCA_030597435.1 Gemmatimonadales bacterium
ACGGTTCGGCCAGGACTCCCTGTTCGAGATGGCAGGATTGAATGAGTTGGACCTCGAATCGACCACCATGACCAAGGTCGCCGTGTTCCAGTTCATGACCATGAACACCGACTGGGAAGTGTCCGGTCCGCACAACATCAAGATGTGTGGCCCCGTGCTTGGACTGGTCTACGCCATTCCTTATGACATGGACTACTCGGGCATCATCAACGCACGGTACGCAAAGCCTGACATGACTCTGGGCATCAGATCGGTACGGGATCGGCTCTATCGAGGATATTGCCGGCCAGAGTCAGACTACGATCCGGTTTTTGCGCAATTCAACTCGCAGCGCACCGCAATCTACGATCTCTTCAGGAACCAGGAGGGACTGGATCCCAAACGGCTCGAGCGGGCGCTGGAGGATCTCGACGACTTCTACGAGATCATCAACGATCAGCGCAAGTTCGAGCGCGAGATCATGAATCGGTGCCGCAAACGCTGATCGCCGCGCCAGGACCGAGCCGGTCGACCTGAGTCCGTTCATCGCGCTCCACCAGCGTTCGCCCTCACGCCAGTGAACCCGACCATCACGGTACTCATCTACTCCTCGATCGCCGCAGCCTCAGCGGCACTCGGGGCAATTCCCTTCAGGTGGCGCGACAGTATCCCGACGGCCTGGATCGGTTGGGCCAATGCCCTGGCGGCCGGGCTGATGTTGGGCACGGCATACGTAATCGTCGTTGCCGGACTCAACCGCATGGTATGGGCAGGAGCCACCGGTGCATTTCTCGGGATCGGCTTCATCTATTGGACCCACCTGATAGCCCATACCGAGGACATCGACCTCAACAAACTAGACGAGACCGGTCCCGAATACGGGTATCAGGTATTACTGGTTCAGTCACTCCACTCAGCTTCCGAAGGCGTAGCCATCGGTGTGGCCATGTCCCTCAATATCGGACTGGGTGTCTTCGCTGCGATCGCATTTGCCGTTCATAATGTGCCCGAGGCCACCGTCCTATGTGCCGTGTTGCGGGCCCGCGGGATTCGACTGCGCGATGCCGCCGGACTCGCGGTAATGACCAATCTGAGCCTGATTCTGCTCGCAATCGTAACCTTTGCACTCATTGCCGCGGTGCCATCGCTGTTGCCCTGGACGCTCGGATTCGCGATGGGTGCACTTGTTTACCTGGTAATGGTCGAGCCGCTCCCGGAATCCTACCGCCAGGCGGGAAATACCAGCATCGCCTTGGTGACCAGCGTGGCCATGGGAATCGTCGTGTTGCTGAACGGATTCCTGTTGTGAACTGCCAGATCACTCTTCGAGGCGGTCGGGAATGCATCCGTTAGCACTGGTATTTGCCTACGGCCTGTTGACGGCGATGGCCACCGGCCTCGGGGCCATTCCGTTTGCTTTCGTGCGCACGGTGTCGCCGAAGGGTGTGGCGTACGCAAATGCGGTGGCTTCCGGCCTGATGCTCGGTGCCTGTTTTGGACTCCTGGTCGAGGGCACCGAATCCGGAACCTGGCCGACTATCATCGGCGCCAACCTGGGGATCCTGTTCATCCTGGCCACGCAGCAGATTCTGCTGCGCTTCAATGTGAGCTTTGGCTCACTCGGTTCCGTGGCCGCACGCCGCACGCTGCTGATGATCGTCGTGATGACGGTGCACTCGTTCGCGGAAGGCGTAGCGGTAGGAGCCTCCTTTGGCGGTGGCATGACGCTGGCAACCCTGATAACCGTGGCCATCGCAGTTCATAACATCCCGGAAGGATTGGCGATCAGCGCGGTCCTCAGGCCACGGGGCGTCAGCGTCATCGGGTGCGCCGGTTGGAGCGTATTCTCTTCCCTGCCCCAGCCCTTGATGGCCGTTCCCGCTTACCTGTTCGTTGATGCGTTTGCACCCGCGTTGCCATATGGCATCGGCTTCGCCGCCGGAGCGATGGTCTTGATGGTGTTTGTTGAGCTGCTGCCAGAAGCTTACGGACAGGCAAGTAGGCGGACGGTGGCGCTATTGGTCAGTGTCTCGCTGGCCGCGATGATCCTGTTTCAGCGATTCCTCTGACCCGACCTCGTCCCTCAGTCCACGGCTGACAGCATCAAGGACCTCGTTTGCCCCGAAGGGCTTACGTATCGCGGCCAGGATTCCCTTCTGCACGGCAACCGCAGCGGTGCTCCTCGGCGTATGACCCATCGCTATCAACTTGGTACCCGGAAACCGCTCTCGGATGCGCTCGATCAGCGGACTGTCGTCTATCGCTGGCACTCCGAGATCCACCAGCGCTAGCTGCACCTCGTCTCGTTTGAGGGAGGCAAGTGCGGCTCGGCCGTCAGAGGCGTGAAGCACTGTGTGTCCCACGCTCTCGAGAACACGCTGCAGCGCTTGACGTACCGCTTCACTCTCGTCGACCAGTAAGACGCGCGCCATCTATCCGATCCAATGGGTGGAGTACCACGGAATACCGATAACTTGTATCACTACTAGATAGGATGCCCTTCGTAAACTGCGTTTTGGGGACATTGGGGGGCGATTTTGGGACATTCGAGCCCAAAATCACCCCATTCGGTGGGTTTTCGTGCTTCAGTACCTGTCTGGCCTAGCGTCCGCCCCCGCCCCCGCCCCCGCCCCCGGCTTCGCTGAGCTGCCGCAGCAATTCCCCGACCAGTCGCATCTCCTCACCATATCGTGCCCAGTCGCCGGCGCGCTGCGCTGCCATCGCCAGATCGAAGTGCTCCGAAGCCTGCCTCACCAACACTGACACGCTGGCCGCCACTCCGTCTGGACCCGCAGGGCTAGGTGCTTCACTCACTGCTGCCGACGGCAGAATCGCACCCGCACCTCCAAACAGCCTGGCGAGTCCCTGCTCCAACGTCTCCTCCATGACCACTTGGTTCTGATACGCCACAATTACCCGTTTCAGCTCCGGGATCCGGCCACCCTCAGCACGCAAATAGACCGCCTGCACAAAGATCAAGGACTCTTCGATCGGGATCACCAGTAAGCTGCCGCGTATCACCTCCGAACCCCGTTGATCCCACAGCGAGATCTGGCGTGAGATCTCCGTGTCCTGATTCATACGGTTCACGATCTGACTCGGTCCGAATACGAGACCCTGCCGGGGAAACCGGTAGACCACGAGCTTACCGTAGTTGTCGCCATCGTTGCGGGCCACCATCCATGCCGCGAGGTTGTCCTTCTGCCGCGGCGTGAACGGCGTCATGATGATGTACTCTTCCTGTGGCTCGCCAGGCAGTTTCATGATGATGTGGCGCAGGAACGGATCTAGCGGGCCCTCACTACGCGAGAGAACCGGGATTTGCCACTGGTCTTCCCGAGAGTAGAAGATGTCCGGCTCGTCCATGTGGAAGATCGTGTACAAGGCTGTCTGTGCGCGAAACAGATCTTCCGGGTACCTCATATGCGCTCTGATGTCGGCGGGCATCCTGTCGAGGGATAGGAGGATCCCGGGGTATATGCTCTCGTAGGTTCGAATGATGGGATCACTCGGATCGGTAATGTAGGCACTCACGTTACCGTCATACGCATCGATCACGACCTTCACGCTGTTGCGCATGTAGTTCGTGCCATCGGGCAATGGCTGAGAGTAGGGATATCTCCTACTGGTCGTGTAAGCATCCAGCATCCAGACCAAACGCCCATCGTCGGTAATCACGATGTAAGGGTCAGCGTCCCACGTGAGGAACGGCAGTGCCTTTGCCGCGCGTTCTCTGATATTCCTGTAATAGAGCACCCTGCTCTCACGGGTCATGTACTCTGTGAGCAAAGCGTCGAACGACTTGAATCGCGCGCTCAACAACAGCCGCCGCAGGAAGGTGTTCACTTCGACCCCACCGGTGCCATCGTACGATGTGAATGCACTCGAGTCACCCAATGGATAATCGAATTCCGGCTGTCCCGTTCGGGCGAAGGCGTAGTCGTTCGACAACTCACCGTAGTACAACTGGGGCCGCGTAACCTGGATCGAGACGCTGGAAGTCGGTGGCAGGTCTTTGATGAACAGGTAAGGCAGTCCTTCCGCCGTTACCTGATTTACGGGACTGAGTGTCAAACCCATACCGTGAGTGTAGGTCAACCTCTCATTGATGAAATTCCGTGTGGGGAGCGACGCCGTATTGAGTTCACGCGGTGACAGCAACACCTGACGGTACTCGCCGTCGATCCAATAGCGATCGTCATCAACGGAGTTGAAGTCGTAGTAGGTACGTATCTCCTGGAGCTGACGGAACGTCTGCAACAGAGGCTCACGATCCCACAGCCGCACGTTCTTGATAGTGCCACTGTTGTTCTGAATATCCTGAAGCGTGAGCGTAGCCTCGCCGGACAGATCCCGCAGCATGACATCGTCCAGACCCCAAGCCTCCTGCGTAGCCAAGATGTGGTGCTCCAGCTGCGGCGTTTCTTTCGATAGCTCGTTGGGATCGACAACGAACTTCTGCACCGTCGCCGGCACCAGCGATCCCGCCACTCCCGCCACCAGGAAATACGCTACGACAGCAATGATCGTGTTCCGTGCCACCCGCTTGGTGCGAATGCCGAGGAGAACAAATCCCGCGCCCAGCAGCGCAATGAACCAAGACATGTGCAGCAGGGGGACGCGGATTGCAAGGTCCGTGTAACTCGCGCCAAAGAGAGGTCCGGACGTGGAATACAGCAGCGTGGGGATCCTGACGAAGAACGTGGTGAGCGCGGTTGTGAGAAACATCAAGCAGAGCAACACGCCCAGGTGCACTTCAGCAGACCGTTCAACCACAATCCGTTTGCCTGCAATCACGATGTCGCGTCGCATCAGATACAGCGGCACAACCATGAACAACGTCAGCAGCGTCAAACCTGTCGCTAGGCTGAGCACTGAATGCACGGCTGGTAGTACAAACTCGTAGTAGCCGATATCCCTCCCGAATACCGGGTCGGTGACCCCAAATGGTGCGGCGTTCAAGAACCTCAGCCACAGGTGCCAACCACTCGCGCCCGAGAACCCGAGCATCAGGGCCATCATGATCGATACCGGCCACGTCACCCGTCGCAGTGCTTGTGTCAGATCGACCTTGGGTACGTTCGGACTGAGCGTCACCACGAACGGGTCCGGAACGAGCCCCCGCTGGGCCATACGCAGATTCGTGAAGAAGAACCCAAAGGAAAGGACGCCAACGACAGTTCCCAGTAAGAGCTTGGTCCACAACTCCTTCAGGAACACAACTTGGAAGCCGAGCGTGTCGAACCAATACCAGTCAGTAATGAGTCGGACCAGCCAGGGGAGACTGAAAACGATGACCAGCAGTGTGGCCGCTGCCGCAATGGCAATGATGGCACTTCGTTTCATAGTATCGCTATTCCTTAACCCTCGGGACCAAGCGAGAAAGCCGCCTCGAGATCGTGCCTCGAGTAGGCGCGAAACGCTATCAGTGTTTCTGTCTGCTTGATACCGGGCAATTTGAGCATATTGCTCGTAACGAGATCTGCGAGTTGTTCATTGGTCTTTACCCGCAGCACGACGACCAGGTCGTATCTTCCAGATACGGAGTGGACCTCCGACACACCTTCCATGGCAGCGAGCTGCTCGGCCACCTCGTTGATCTGGTCGCGCTCGACATTCAGGAGAACAACAGCCGCAACCATCGCGTTCCTGCCTTTCTCAATGTGTAATGTAAGCGCATTCAATAACGCAGTAGGCTCGACGCCCACGTGAATCCCGAGCCAAAAGCAGCCAGGCACACCAAGCTGCCACGCTGCACCGTACCCGATTTTACTGCCTCACTGAGCGCAATCGGTATGCTCGCAGCCGTTGTGTTTCCGTACCGCTCTATGTTGCTCAACACCTTCTCCCGGGGTAGCCCAAGCCGCTTCGTTACGGCATCGGTTATCCGCTGATTCGCCTGGTGCGGGATCACAACGTCGACCTGATCTGGCGTGAGTCCCTCGCCATCGAGAGCTTCCATGATGACTTCCGGGAACCTGGTTATCGCGTGGCGAAACACCTCTCGACCGTTCATATACGGGTGACTAGAACCGTCGTCTACCATCTCCGTCGTCAGCCATGGTTTCTGGCCGGCACCCGGTGACTTGACGCACAGTACTTCGGCAAACCGCCCATCCGCATGCAGATAATGACTGATCAGTCGACTGCCGTCAGCATCCGTGGTTACCTCGAGACACACGGCACCGGCACCGTCGCCAAACAGCACGGCGGTGTCCCTGCCTCTCTCATCCATTCTGATACCGGCCGAGTGACACTCAGCACCCACTACCAAGATGCGATCGTACATGCCCATTCTGATGTAGGCATCGGCCGCCGAAAGCGAGTAGAGGAATCCAGTACACTGATTCCTGATATCCAGCGCACCGACGCCGGGTAGGCCGAGTTCGCGCTGCAGTAGCACGCCATTGCCGGGAAAGTACATATCCGGTGATAGCGTCGCGAATATGATGAATTGTACATCGGATGCTTCCCAGCCAGACTCAGTCAGCGCCTGTCGCGAAGCCTCCACCGCCAGGTCTGTTCCGCTGACCCCGGCCTCCGCGAATCTGCGCTCGCGAATACCTGTCCGCTCCACAATCCACTCATCCGTCGTGTCCATTGCTGCAGCCAGATCGTTGTTCGTAACCACCTTCTCCGGAACGAAGTGTCCTGTACCCGCGATCCGTGCAAGCCGCATTGTGGTCGACCCTTTCTTCATCCTTGTCTTGTGGCGTCACTCAGAACGCAGTCACCAAACCCAGCGTCCAGCGTACAACCTCGCGTTCGAGGTCCCAGGAGACCTCACCCATCACACGAATATTACGGTGCCATATCCATCCCAAGCCACCGGTCACTGTCTGGTAGCGCTCTAGCTCGGTCGGCACGCCCAGCCTCACGTTTAGCAAAGGCTGATTGCAGTCGATCCTGTTGTAGAGGGCAAGTGCATACCACCTGCTCTCTCTTGGCTGCCATATCACCTCGGCAAACCCGCCGTCCGTCTTGGCAACCTCATCTGTGGGACTGAACGTAGGGTAGGAGTCTTCGCGATGTATGTACTGTGCGTTGATCTCGAAGGTGCCGACTGTGAATGTGGCGTCGGCTCCCAGCATCCAGAGCTGGTTGGTAACCTCCGGGCCATCGGCCACCGCCCCATTCTCTCTGCCGGTGTACCCCATTGCTCCTAGCCTGAACCAAGCAGCGAGATTGCCGGTGACATGACCGAAAAAATTCTTGGAGTAGTTGTTATCCAGCTTGAGATCCTCCTGCACTTCACCCTTACCGTTGCCGTTGACAATCCCCCCTGTGAGGGTCAGCCCAGCCACGTTCGCCGGAACCATGATCCCCCGATCGTAGGTGAGATCGGCAGGTTGCAGACCTACTTCGGTTCGGTAGATCACGTAGTCGTGGAACGACAACCTGAGTTCCCGCTTGAACATCGGGTCAGAAACCTGGAACTGACCAACCATCACATCCACAGGCTGGCCTGCAATGTTGTTGTACTGGACATAGGCGTCTTCCAGACCACCTATTTTGCCCCTCTCGAACAAGAAGAAGTACAGGTAGTACGACAGCTTCTTGGAAAGGGTGCCACCCGACATCAGCTTGATGTTGTACGGAGTCTGCCAATCGGTACCCACATCGCCATTGGTAATCGCTTGGGCATAGATGTCCATGCGCATCGCGAGCGGCAGGGTGCTCGGCAGGTCGAGTAGCTCGTCGCCCGTGTATATCGTGTCGCGGGGCTGTTCTTCAGACCCGAATCTGAAGCCGTTGGCCGCAAACGTGTTCCCGAACGCCGTCAGTCTGGGCACTGGCGCATGGCACATGTTGCAACTGACTCTGTACTTGCGCGCAAATGCGGGGATCTCCGTATCAGCCCCGAGGCGTGACGGAACCAACAACAACACAACAGACAGCATACCCAACAACGTCGTCCTAGCCCGGATCATGAAGACTCCTCTGCTGGAGTGGGATTGGGAATCGAATCCTGTTGTGGTCCCCTGCGACTAACTCGTAAATGAACGCTTTTAGGAGATTTCCTCAAGGCGGGCGGCCAAGGCAAGCCCCAGGACAAGACAGCCAGTACGCGGCAACATCCTCATGCCACCCGCGTACCGGCCGAATGTCTGATTCTGGATTCTGCGTCGCTGCTAGACCAAGCCGAGCCGTTTCTCCAGATGGTCCTTGACGGCGGGGGTGATGATGCCCCGTGACAGAGCATCATCCAAAGCGGCCGTTATCTGCGGCCGGTCACCATCGATGCCGCGCTCTCGAAGCTCATGGATCACACGGGCGAGACGCTGGTCGTATTCACTATGCCCGAAGGCTCCACCTATCATTTCCTTATGCAGCTTTTCCAGCTCCTTCGTGAGCCGTTCGATCTTGATCGGCGTTGTCATCCGGTTCTACCTCCCTGGATGTGAGTTTCTATCAGCGCTGAGCGCCGAACGCAGGGTACTGAGCAATGAGATCCTGTGGCATATATCGTAACACGATCGGGCACTTTACGGCACCATTCTGCTCATCGTGCATCGCTGCCCCACATGTCACCCACCGTGAAACCATGGGGAAACGGGTCCTCGGCATCCACCACGTATTGGCTGAACCCGGTTATCCACGCCCGCCCCGACAGCGTTGGCACGACCGCGGTGTGGCTCCCGACTCGAGTCTCCCGCAAGAGCCGTCCGGTGAAGACGGTACCCAGCACGCTCTCGTGCACGAAATCATGCTCCAGAGACAACTCACCCTTCGCATACAGAACCGCCATCTTGGCGCAGGTCCCGGTGCCGCACGGAGACCGGTCCAGCACGCCGGTCCAAGTTTCGGGCCGGTCCCAATCCAGGGTCCCCGTTGACACGACCACCGCGTTGCGGCGATCGGCCCCCTCACCCATCGCGGGGCCCGAAAGCTGCGATATGGTAACGCCCGATATGCGGTCGTTTTCCGGGTGCACCACCGGCAGCTGCTCCCGTGTCGCCGCCTTCACCATTTCACCGATCCGCGCGATCCGAGCCCCCTCATCCGGCACCAGTGACAGGCCGAATTGCGTAGCATCGGCGATGACATAGAACATCCCGCCATATGCCACGTCGACCCGAACCTCGCCCAGCTCGGGAACCTCGACAGTCGCGTCTAGATGAGTGGCAAATGCCGGTACGTTCTCGAATGTCACGTTGGTGACTTTGCCGTTCGCCACTTCCGCTCGGACCGGCACGAGGCCAGCCGGTGCCTCGAGAATCAGCTCGGTGACAGGCTCCTGGACAGATACCATTCCTGTCTCGATCAGCACGGTCGCGACGCAAATGATGTTGCTTCCCGACATCGGTGGGTACTCGACCTGCTCCATTATCACGAATCCGGCGTCAGCTTCGGGTCGAGTGGGTGGCAACACCAGATTGCAGCAGAGAGCGGGATAGCCACGCGGCTCTCTGAGCATGAGGGTGCGAAGACCGTCGGCATTCTGCTCCAAGTAGGTCTTCTTCTCGAACATGGTCTCACCCGGAACATCCAACACACCACCAACGATGACGCGTCCGGGTTCGCCACATGCATGAGCATCCAC
>JAUVRV010000058.1 GCA_030597435.1 Gemmatimonadales bacterium
ACGGCCGCCTTTTCTGTTGGTGACTAATTGATGATCGCTTGATGCTTTGACAGTGTCGTTATGGTCTATGTCGTTTTTCTCATAGCCGCTTATAGCCGCTTGGCTATGACTAGGCCGCCCTCCGCTGCCGGCTCTTCCCCTCGAGCGCATAGAGTAGATCCACAAACTGGATCAACTGCCGCGGTCCCAAGAACTTGGCAATCGCGCGCCTACGTGCGTTGCGGCCCAATCGGCGAGCCACCGCGTGGTTCTCGAGCAAGAATTGAATGGCCTTGGCCATTGCCTGTGTATCGGTGGGATCTTCGAGTAGCAGACCATGCACCTCGTCTACGATCTGATCCTGGATCCCGCCAACCGCACTCGCGCTTATCGGGCGGGCCTTCCACATCGCCTCGGTCACCGTCAGCCCGAACCCCTCGTGAAGGCTCTTTTGGATGATCATCGTGGAATGGCGTTGTATGGCATTCACCATCACAGCATTCTCCTCGATGTCGTCCATCGGCAGGCACACGAGGTGGACCCTCTCCTTCGCCTTCTTGCGCAGCCTATGCCACCGGGCGATACAGTCTTCCAATACCTGTATCCCCTCGGGATCGTCGGTGACTCCGCTGACGTCAGGGCCGACGAGCACAAGATGTGCGTCTCCCATCTTGTCGATGCGGTTGGCGAAACCTCGCATCACCCCCGCCATATCCTTGAGTGGGTCCCAACGGGACACCTGAACGACCATGGGGACGTCCCAGCCAGGGATCGGATTGACTTGGACGATATTAGCCTTCCGCTCGACCCGGCCGTTTGAGCCGTCAAGTCGGAGGAAGTCCAGATCTCCGTTGGCAACGGTGCGCTCGAGCAACCCGATGTGATTGAGTATTGACCGGCAGGTGGCCCGTCCCATGGGCTCGTTCTTTGCCGAAAAAGCATCGATCGCCGGTGGGATGATGAAAACCGGGTGAGACGCCAGCCAACTCGGTACGTAGCACGCGCGTGAGAAAATGAACGCGTCTACGTGCTCCAAGTACGGCTTGAGGAAGGCCCAGGCGTCAGTGGCGGCCTGGTTCATCTCATCCCGTCCGATGTGGCAGCGCCACACCACCGTCGCGCCCAATTCGGCCAGATGGCTGGCGAGCCCCGCCGTCTGAGGATCGTGTAGGATCACCACATCACCCGGCCGCACCGACCTCAAAATGTCACGGGCGTTTCTCCTGGTGATCTTCTGATACTGAGTGTGCTCGGTTTCGCCCAAATCACCACCATCACCCATCCTCCCGTGCAGCCGATTGTGGATGCGCTTGGTCAGAGCGAAGAAGTCCGTGTCGCCCTCGATCACGAGCCAGCGGGCGTCCAGTCCCGCTCCACGCTCGTATCCCAGCAGGGTCTGCAGCATCTCGGCAACACCACCGCCCGCTGCCGTCGAGTTGACGTGCCACATGATCCTACTGCCCAGGATCTTGTGGGCATCTTCTACCGTGTGCTGCAGTTGTCGTGCTCCACGTTCGCCCAGTACTCCGGAGAAGCGGCCGAACGCAAGCGTAGGTATGGATACGGTTTGCATAGGTTTTGTACCAAAAAGCAACTTTCGTGCCTTTTTCGGTGTGACGGCAGGACCTAGCCGCCGCCCCAACTGAGGGTCAGGAGTGCCAAAACGAGCCGCAAATTGAAGAGATTCGGGGCCAAAACGCAAGTTCCCCTGCCCCTTCTGCCTCAGAAGGAGGGGCAGAAGGGGCAGAGGGGACAGCGGGGGCAGGAGAGGCTAGTGGGCGGAGGCTGGGAGCGTAACGGTAGACAGGTCGGGCAGTGTCACCCAGGCACCTGTCTGGATGCCCCGGGCGTCGGTGCTTACGCCCAAAATACGGCCGCCCACAATCCTCAACGGCCTGAACGACGCTGGGAACTCCACTCTGACATGCTCGGCCTGCTGAGGCTCATGGATGATCCAGCTGTTGGCGTACCCCCGAGGGTTGTCCTCCACAACGAATTCCTGCAGCCACACTTGCCGGTTGGCACCACACATGATTCCTGTGGCGTATGGTCTTGTAGGCGACAGTTCCAGGAAGCGGTTCAGCATGAACTCATCGATCGACCGTTCGATCACGGCGGTATCCAGTTCCCTCGTGGTCTGCTTCTTCCAGCGATGCTCAAATGTGTTGAACAGGTAGCCGTCGATATCGTCTCGCTCGAGTTCCCGCAACCGCAGCGGTACCGTGTCGCTGGACTGCTCCATCCTATCTGGCCCGTACCAGTTTAGCCGGCTCGCGAAAGGATCGAACAGCACCATCTCGCCCGACTCACAGGTCGTCCAAAGCGGTATTGGCACCAGTAGCTCGGCAAGTTCGAGGGATTCAATTCCGTCAGCGTACTCTCGCTTGAAGTCAACCAGCGTATCGATCTTTTGGCCGAACCTATTCAAAACGATCAGCTGCGACCGCAAGTAGTCGATTGTTCGTGAGAGTCCCTCGACGTGGTCCAGCAGCAGGAACCCGTCACCAAATCGCTGCAGATCCAACGGCCGACCGTATGACTCCACATCAATGTCGCGATACACGTCCCGCGCCGACCGGTCCACCTGACGCGCCTGCTCCAGACGGCCGTTGGGTCCGTAGAACATCAGCTTGTGGTTGCCGACGTCCCAAACTGCCATGGCCTGACCTTCCTCACGTGTATTGACGAGCCAGAACGGCAGCGACAGTTGGGTCCGAGCCGGCCCGTGCTCACCGAATAGGTCGAGTAGCCGCCCTTCTGCGGAGTAGATGAACACGTGAGGACTCTGGTCGCGCTGTAACACCCAAAACTGTCCAGACTCGTCAACCGCTACATCCTGTACCTGCTGTAGCGCAGCGTCGGCCTGCAGGGTGGTGATCTGGCTAGGATCAATCGTTACCGTGGGCATCGGGGGTTCGCCCTCGCCACAAGCCACAGCAAGGCCAACAGCCAATGGCAGGGCGACAATGGATGGCTTCCAATTGCTGTTCAGATTCATGACCGGCTCCTGTGTGCTGGCCTGGTGGTTCACATTGTATACGTCGGAAGAATTTAACCGGGTAGGGCTTCTTCCGCTTCCCATGGTATATTTTCACGCAGCTCTACCGCTTTGGAATCAACCGCCCCACAACCGGACTCGACTACTATGTCCTCTACTTGCCTATCATTGCCGGCTCAGCGGACACGCGGCCACTCAATCGCCACGGCACTCGGTTGGCCCGCTCTGGCGCTCATTATCTCGCTGCCGCTCCAGGCTCAGACGGTAACCACTCCCGAGGAGCACTTCGGCTTCAATATCGGCGACGACTACCACCTGGCCAATTACACCCAGTTCGAGAGCTACTGGCGCACGCTCGCCCAGGAATCGCCTCGGATGGTCCTGGAGGAGATCGGGACCACCGCAGAGGGCCGGACCCAACTGATGGCCATTATCACGTCGCCCGGGAACCACCGAGACCTGGACCACTACCACGACATCGCTCGCCGCTTGGCTCTGGCGGAAGGTCTGACGGATGATGCAGCCAGAGCAATAGCCCGAGAAGGCAAGGCAGTCGTGTGGATCGATGGTGGGCTCCACGCCACTGAGGTACTCGGGGCGCACCAGCTGATCGAGATGTCCTACCAGATGGTGAGCCGTACAGACGACGAGACGATGCGGTTCCTGGATGACGTGATCATCCTGATGGTTCACGCCAACCCCGACGGCATGGAGTTGGTGTCCGATTGGTACATGAGGAACCCGGTAGCGGAGGAACGGTCCACATCCGGCGTTCCACGACTGTACCACAAGTACGTCGGCCATGACAACAACCGTGACTCGTATATGGTTACGCAACCAGAAACGGAAAACATGGCGCGGATTCTCTATCGGGAGTGGATGCCGCAGATCATGTACAATCATCACCAGACCGGCCCGGCAGGCTCGGTGATGTGGGCGCCGCCATTCCGCGATCCTTTTAACTACAACTTCGATCCACTCGTCGTCATGGGCATCGAGATGGTCGGCAACGCCATGCATCAGCGTTTCGTTGCCGACACCACGCCGGGCACCGCTCTGCGCAACGGCGGGCCATTCTCGACTTGGTGGAATGGAGGCCTGAGGACCACGGCGTACTTCCACAACATCATCGGTCTCTTGACCGAAACAATCGGGAATCCCACGCCGGTTGAGATCCCGTTCATTCCCGACAAGCAACTGCCCGACCTCGACATGCCCCTGCCGATCGATCCGCAGGAATGGCATTTCCGTCAGTCGGTGGAATACTCGATCACTGCTAACCGTGCGGTGGTCGACTACGCATCGCGCTATCGGGAGACGTTGTTGTACAACATCTACCTGATGGGGAGGAATGCGATCGATCGGGGCAGCCGAGATCACTGGACGATTCACCCGACACGTCTCGACTCGCTCAAGGCCAAGCTCGAGGAGGACGGGGTTCGCGATCGGTTTGCCGATCTCATCCAGGGTCCATTGGCTGGGTACTTCCAGAGCGGAGTTCCGGCGGAGTACCTGCAGTACCTCCGTAAACCGGAGCAGCGGGACCCACGCGGCTACATCATACCGGCGGACCAAGACGACTTCCCCACAGCGACGAAATTCGTGAATACGCTGATCAAGAACGGTGTGACCGTGCACCGAGCCACACGTGACTTCGATGTCCAGGGAAAGAGCTATCCGCGCAATTCATACGTGGTGCTTGCGGCACAGGCATTCCGGCCCCACGTGATGGACATGTTCGAGCCGCAGGACCATCCCAACGACTTCGACTATGAGGGCGGCCCACCCAAGGCCCCTTACGACAACGCCGGCTACACTCTGGCGTATCAGATGGATGTCGAGTTCGATCGGGTGATAGACGGATTCGAAGGTCCGTTCGCGAAGATCGCGGGATTCGCTGTCACACCACCGGGCCGGATCGCCGATGCCCAAAATGCAGCCGGATTCCTGTTGAGTCACAGGGCTAACGATGCTGCCATAGCGGTGAACCGCCTACTCGAGCGCGGCCGCGACGTCTATTGGCGCTCCCAGGAGACCACAACCGGCGGCACGACATACCCAGCCGGCACGATTTACATCCCCGCGGAGGGGTCTGCCGCCTCTCAACTCGAGGGTATCGCCACCGACCTGGGTCTCTCGTTTGACGCAGTCACGTCGACCCCTGGTGGCAACGCGTTGAAGTTGCGGCCGGCGCGGATTGGACTGTGGGATCGGTACGGTGGCTCGATGCCGTCCGGTTGGACCCGCTGGCTCATGGAACAATTCGAGTTTCCGTTCGAGGTGGTCTATCCACAAACCTTGGACGAAGGCAATCTCAAGAGCAAGTTCGACGTGCTGGTGGTCGGCACGGGCGCGATCCCGGCGGCCGACGGTGGCGGAGACCCGTTTGAGCGGTATTTCGGCGGATCTCCAGACCCAGAGTCCATCCCGCCGGAATTCCGTAGCTGGCTCGGTCGCGTAACCGTATCCGAAACAGTTCCCCACCTGTTGCAGTTCATGGAGCAGGGCGGTACCATCGTTGCGATCGGCAGCTCCACCTCAATAGGCAAGCACGCGGGACTTCCCATCGGCAACCACCTGGTCGATGAGAGTGGCCTACCACTGCCGTGGGACAAGTACTACGTGCCCGGCTCCGTGCTCAGAGTCAGCGTGGACAACACGACGCCACTGGCATACGGCTTCGACGATCAACTCGACGTGTTCTTCAACAACAGTCCGGTATTCAACTTGCTTCCCGCAGCATACTCGGCCGGAGTTAGACCCGTCGCGTGGTTTGACAGCGCGGCCCCTCTGCGTAGTGGCTGGGCCTGGGGCCAACATCACTTGAACGGTGGTGTCGCCATCGCCGAGGCCAAGGTTGGAGACGGGTCGCTGTACATGTTCGGCCCGGAGATCCTGAACCGCGGGCAGCCGCACGGAACGTTCAAGTTCTTCTTCAACGGGATCCACTTAGCAGGAGCTGAGGAGGTGCGGCTGGATCTCATCAACTAGTGGCAGGGAGCGGATGATGTACGATTGGAGATTATAGATTTGCGATTTGGAGCCGGATCGGTGGTCAATCGCAAATCTCCCGCTCCCCTACAAGGAGTGCACGCACCGACTAGATGACAGACCCACCGCCTCCTCGCCACATCCTGTTGCTCGCCATCGTGTTCGAGGGCGGCCTCGTGGGCGTGGCGGTGTTGCTCGGTTGGGTGCTGGGCCGCCCGTCACTCGAACTCATACAACCATCATGGCGCGGACTGCTACTGGGGCTGGCGGCGGCCGTGCCACTCATTCCGGTAATGCTCTGGTGCTCACACTCAGAGTGGGGACCGATGCGGCGGTTGATGAAGGAGGTCGACCAGGCCATTGCTCCGTTCTTTGCCCGTGCCTCAGTTCTCGCCCTCCTGATCATTGCCTTCCTGGCCGGGTTGGGGGAAGAACTGCTGTTCCGCGGCGTGATTCAGCCCGCCTTACTCGAACTGAGCGGCACGGCCATTTCGTTGATCGTGACTAGTCTCATGTTCGGATTGCTACATCTCATTACGCCTACATACGCTATTCTGGCGGCCGCATTTGGCTTCTATTTCGGAAGCCTCATGCTCACCACCGGGGATATCCTAGTGCCAATAGTCGCGCATGCGGTGTATGATGTGGTAGCACTAGGATTCTTGAGAGAGAGGGGACGCAGGGAGCAGAATGGGCCGGACACAGGAAGAGACGGTAACCGAATTGACTCGACCGAGATGCCTTCGTAACGAACGAGGTCTGCTGTACACCTCCGCCGCAATTGCCTTGCTGGCTGCGGGCATGCTCGTTTCCTGTGTCGAGAACATTTCGCTGAATCCGTTGCCGGCCGACGAAGGTGTCATTCCAACCTACGTGGTGGTTACGGTAGACAGTGCGGACTGGCCCACAGACCCCATCGACATCAAGCACACGCTAGTTCAGGGCGACACACTCGCGCTCGATGTCGAATACAGCGGCGGATGCAGGGTTCACCTATACGCATTCGTGGTATCCGGCAGCTTCATGGAATCAGACCCGGTTCAAACTGTAGCACTCTTGTCGCACGACCAGAACGACGACGAATGTGAGGCCATCGTTCAGGATTCGCTGAGAACCGATCTATCTGCCTTGAAAGCCGAGTACCAGAAGTCCTATCAAACCGAGACGGGAGAGATCCTCATCCACATCGATGGGGCATGGGCGGTGAGGTACGTCTTCCAATGACGCGGGGAAGAGGGAACGGGGAAGGGTGAAGGGGGACAGCTTGGTGCCGGGCAGACTCTCAATAGCTGACCGTTCCCGGTTCCCCCTTCCCCGTTACGCTAGGCTCTCAAAGAAATCATTCCCCTTATCATCAACCAGAATGAACGCAGGAAAATCCGCGACCTCGATCTGGTAGATCGCCTCCATACCCAGCTCGGGATACTCCAGCAGCTCCACCTTCTTGATGTTCTCCTGGGCAAGGATCGCGGCAGGGCCACCTATTGAGCCGAGATAGAAACCACCATACTTGTTGCACGCGTCGGTTACCTGCTTGCTCCGATTGCCCTTGGCAATCATGACCATAGAAGCACCCTCGGCCTGGAACGGTGCCACGTACGAGTCCATGCGACCCGCGGTAGTGGGACCGAACGAGCCGGATGGCAACCCCTCCGGCGTCTTGGCTGGGCCGGCGTAGTAGACAGGGTGGTCCTTGAAGTACTGGGGAATTCCCTCACCGCCGTCGAGCCGTTCCTTGATCTTCGCGTGCGCGATATCGCGCGCGACGACGATCGTTCCCGTCAAGGTCAGCTGTGTCCTGACGGGGTACTTACTCAACTCGGCCGTGATCTCGCTCATGGGCCGATTGAGATTGATCGCAACGATCCCCGTTCCATCTTTCTTGCGATACTCGTCCGGAATGAATCGGCCGGGATTGCGGTCGAGTTCTTCGATCCAGACTCCGTCACGGTTGATCTTCGCCTTCACGTTCCGGTGGGCCGAGCAGGAGACACCCATTCCGATCGGACAGGACGCCCCATGTCGCGGCAAGCGGATGACGCGCACGTCGAGTGCGAAGTACTTACCCCCGAACTGCGCCCCGAAACCGCTCTTGTATGCCGCGTCGAGCATGCGTTGTTCCAGCTCCAGGTCGCGGAAGGCTTGACCGGCCTGGTTGCCCTCGGTAGGTAGTGTGTCGAGATAGTGGGTTGACGCCAGCTTCACCGTCTTCATGCACGCCTCAGCCGACGTCCCACCGATCACAAACGCGAGATGATACGGTGGGCAGGCAGCCGTTCCCAGTGTCTTCATCTTCTCGATCAAGAACGCTTCTAGTTTGTCCGGACGCAGCGTTGCCTTGGTCTGCTGATACAGGAACGACTTGTTGGCGGACCCGCCTCCCTTAGCCAGGAAAAGGAACCGGTACTCCATCCCGTCAGTCGCGTAGACATCAATTTGAGCTGGGAGGTTGTTGCCAGAGTTCTTCTCTTCGTACATCGTAAGAGGTGACGTCTGCGAATAGCGCAGGTTCTCCTCGGCATAGGTTTCGAAGATCCCCTTGCTCAAGAACTCTTCGTCGCGTGCTCCCGTCCACACGCGCTGGCCCTTCTTGGCTACGACCGTGGCCGTGCCGGTGTCCTGGCACAGAGGCAACACACCATTCGCGGCCACCTCAGCATTCCTGAGCATTGCAAGGGCAACGTTCTTGTCGTTGTCACTCGCCTCCGGATCGTCCAGGATCGATGCGACCTGTTCCAGGTGAGCGGATCGCAGCAGGAACGAAGCATCTCTCATGGCAGCGCGCGCTAGCCGGGTCAAGGCCTCTGGCTCGACCTGCAACACCGCTTCCCCATCGAAGTTCGAGACCGAGACGTGCTGATCGGTCACAAGACGGTACTGTGTTGTGTCCTTTGCAAGCGGGAATGGGTCCTGGTAGACGAACTCAGCCATCACTCGGCTCCTTGGATTCTCATGTATTGAACGGCCTCAGGACCGCCCGTGTGCTCGGGTGGGAGACCGGCCATTGAATTCGCGCGCCTGAAATATACTCCAACCGCTCCTGACACCCTGTCGACGATCAGGAGCGTTGAGCGGGCTGACTGGTGGATCAAGGAACCGTTTGGGGCTGGACCCCTAGGGCTTAGGCTTGGTACCATCGGGATGACATCCCAAGCACGTCGGTGAATCGTAGGCGTAACCCGTCATGCCGCTGTGCTCGTCATCCATATCGTTCTGGTTGTGCTTATGGCAGTTGAAACACGTGAACACCGTAAAGTCTCCCGGCTGATCATGGCAAGTGGTGCAACTCTGCCATTTGCCGTCGTGCTTCCCCGAGAAAATTGGGAAGTAATCTGCGTCGTGGTTAAAGTTGGCCCCGGCCCACGCAGTTCCATCATGACAGCTGAGACAAGTATTCGGATACCCCGATCCCGCGTGCCGCGCGTTGTAGTCGCTCTGGTGACAAGCAATACAATCGCTCTCGTCGACGGGCGAGAACAGTGGCTGGCCCGTCGTCGCGTCGTGACAGTCGCTGCAGATCAACGTCGTGTGCGGCCCCAACAAGTCGAAACCGCCTGATGCGACGCTGTGGTCAAACGTAGCTCCAGTCCACACGGTACCACTGTGACAGGAAAGGCAGGTCGTCGGATATCCCGTTGCCGCGTGCTGCGCGTCGTAGTCGCCCCGATGGCATGCGATGCAGTCATCCTCATCGGAGGGAGTGAACAACGGCGCGTAGCTACCCGCAACGTGGCAGCTGGTACAATCCAAGGTCGCGTGGACGCCAGTTAGATCGAAGCCGGCTGATGCAGCTACATGATCGAAGGTTGCGCCCGCCCACGTGGTCGGCGCGTGACATGACGTGCACGAGGTCGGAAAGGAGGATCCACCGTGTTCGGCATCGTAGTCACTCTGATGACAGGCCACACAGTCATTCACATCGGACGGAGAGAATCGGAGTCCGCTACCGGCCTTAGAATGACAGCTCGAGCACTCGATCCCAGCGTGTACTCCGAGCAACTCGAAACCTCCAGACGCAATGGTATGGTTGTTCCGGAATTGTCTATGCGTCTCGCCAGCTGGGTTGTGGCACAACCAACACGAGGCAGCGGAGAAGCCTAGGTCAATGTGATCTCCAACGAGTTGCGAGTGGCACTGACCGCAGGCACGCTCTACGGCGTAAGTAGGGTCTATTTCCACCGTCGCGGTTCCGTCCACGCCACCCGCGGTCGCCACGGCGGTGATTGACCCGAGATCCAAGGCCCTTATCAGACCGGATGAATCAACCGTGGCGACACCCG